>DASYCM010000101.1:0-1878 GCA_036500165.1 Pseudolabrys sp. | reverse complement strand
CGTTATTGCCTTCAACGATGCCGCGCGCCTGCTGGCGCCGGCGCTGCGCCGTGGCGAGCCGGCGCTGATTTCCCTGCGTATGCCGGAACTGGTCGATGCCATCCGGCGCGCCAGCAAAAGCGGCGAACCGCAGCGTGTGGAATTTTTCGAGCGCGTGCCGCTCGACCGCTGGTTTGAAGCCTTCGTCGTGCCGGTCAAACTCGCCGGTGCCGCTGGCTTGGACGCCGAGATTTTGCTGCTGACGTTCAACGACCTCTCGCCGTTACGCCGCGTCGAGGAAATGCGCGCCGATTTTGTCGCCAATGCCAGCCACGAATTGCGCACTCCGCTCGCGGCCTTGCTCGGCTTCATCGAAACGCTGCAAGGCCCGGCCAAGAACGACGTCGTCGCGCGCGAAAAATTCCTCGGCATCATGCAGACCCAGGCGACGCGCATGGCGCGGCTGATCGACGATCTGCTGTCCTTGTCCCGGATAGAACTCAACGCCCATCTTCCGCCGAACTTGGCCGTCGATCTGGCGCCTATCGTGCGTCAGGTCGCCGACGGCCTGCTGACGCTGGCGCGCGACCGCGCGGTTGAGATCAAGTTGACGACGCCACCGGACGTGCTGAGCGTTCTCGGCGACCGCGACGAGCTGGTTCGCGCGCTGGAAAATCTGGTCGAGAACGCGCTGAAGTACGGCGAGGCCGGCAAGCGCGTCGACATTACGCTCAGCCGTGCCCAAACCCGTTCCGGTGCGCCGGAGGCTCGTATCGCGGTACGGGACTACGGTCCCGGCATTGCGCCGGAACATTTGCCGCGGCTCACCGAACGGTTTTATCGGGTCGACGTCGCCGACAGCCGCGCCCAGGGCGGCACCGGTTTGGGGTTGGCGCTGGTCAAACACGTGCTCAACCGGCACGGCGGCAGATTGTCGATCGAGAGCGTGCTCGGGCAGGGTGCGACTTTTGTCATGCATTTGCCTTTACGCACCGAAGATTACCCCTCTAGCGGTGAATTGCCTTAAAATTCAATAGGTTGTTCTGTCATGTGATTGTCACCAAACGTTTATAGAACGGTGACATGCGACGCCTAAGGCTGCTCACGACTTCGGAACACCTCGCCTCACGGCAAGAAAAAACATCGTCCGAAGTCATGGCTTTTGCGAGCCAGACTTGGAGCGCGTCAGTTCAAACAGCGGTCGCCCGATGCGATGGGCGCAAAGGAATTGGACGGCGGGCCATCCGGGCCCGGTTCCGTCTATGGCCGCAAACATGGAGAGAGACTTTGAAACATTGGACCACATTGGCAGCTGCCGGCCTGTTCGCCGCCGCTACTTTTGGTGCCGCCAACGCCGCCGACATCTCGGGTGCCGGCGCCACGTTCCCCTATCCCGTCTACGCCAAGTGGGCCGACGCCTATAAAAAGGCTACCGGCAACGGGCTGAACTATCAGTCGATCGGCTCCGGCGGCGGCATCAAGCAGATCAAGGCCAAGACCGTTACGTTCGGCGCCACCGACGCGCCGCTTCCGGGCAAGGAGCTCGATGAATCGGGTCTCGCCCAGTTCCCGATGGTTATGGGCGGCATCGTGCCGGTCGTGAACATCGACGGCATCAAGCCGGGCGACCTCGTCATCGACGGCCCGACCCTCGCCAAGATTTTCATCGGCGAAATCACCAAGTGGAACGATCCGGCCATCGCCAAGTTGAACGCCAGCGCCAAGCTGCCGGACACGGCGATCGCGCTTGTGCACCGTTCGGACGGTTCGGGCACCACCTTCAACTTCACCTACTACCTGTCGGACGTCTCGGCTGACTGGAAGTCGAAGGTCGGCACCAACACCGCCGTGCAGTGGCCGGCCGGTATCGGCGCCAAGGGCAACGAAGGCGTCGCCAAC
>DASYCM010000100.1:0-16275 GCA_036500165.1 Pseudolabrys sp. | reverse complement strand
CACGGGGCGAGACACAGTTACACGCGAGCCGGTGCCGGATCACGAGCAGAAGCGCGTGGCCCTTGGCTATCTGCAAGAAGCGTGGGCCGAAGCCCGCCTCGATGGCATCGACGGCGATTGCCTGGCGCAGGCCTGCCTGTTCGCCGCCCTGGCCGAATTCGTAACCACCTACGGCGAGGAAGCGGCGGCCACCTTCACCGAAGGTCTCGGCACTCGCATCCGCAATGGCGAATTTTCCCTCGAGCAGCAGAAGCGGCAGTAGTCGCGCCCTGCTTTAGCGGCGCGGCACGGTCAGGCCGTAATAGCGCTCCAGCGTCGCATCGATATCGGCCGGATAAAAAGGCTTCTTGAGAAACGCCAACGCGCCCGCCGCATGAGCGCGATCGGCGACGGCGTTGTCGAGTGTCGACGTCATCATCACCACCGCGACATTCGGACATTCCCGTTTAATCTCGGACAAGGTCTCAAAGCCGTTCAGGCCCGGCATGTTGTAGTCGAGAAAGACGATGCCGAATTTCTCCGCGCGCAGACGTTCGAGCGCGGCGGCGCCTTCCGATGCTTCATCGATCCTCAGCGCGAAGTGGCTGGCCTGTAGAATCTTGCGCACAATGCTGCGCATCGTGCTGGAATCGTCGACCACCAGCACGCGTGTCGGGATCTTGGCGCGGATGCACAGTTGGACAAGGTTGTGCACCTCCTCCGCATTGCCCGGCCGGGCAACGACGCCGTCGATGCCTTCGGGCCGAGATGCATCCTTAGGGCCCGTCATAAAAATCAGCGGCGCCGGCGGCGCGGCGCGGGCGGCTTTGATCAGAGTGCCTTTGTTGGCGTCGGACAAATCCGCATCGAGAATAAAGGCATCGGCGCCCGCTCGAGCGAGCAGCGCCGCGGCTGGCGCGACGTCGAGAACTTCCAGTTCGATCGGGACAGTGACGCTGGCGGCCGCCTGATGCCAAAGCTCACGATTCGGCAAACCGGCCGAAATCACCAGCATGCGAAGGGAAACCAGATCGCCGGGCATCCACTATACCTGCCCCTACCCCGGACCTGGCCCGGGCGAAAACAGGGGTGCTCAAGTACCGTTGATAGACCGTCGCGCAAGCATTGCAATTCTACAGAGCAGAGTTGCGTGGAAAGCCTGGGGACAAGTCCAGCGAATGGAACTCAAGTTCCGCTCAAGACTACAAGGAAGCGCAAGCAAACGATCGAGCGGCTAGTGACGGTGAGGCCGTCGCAAGGTGTCCGGCTGGCGCGCGAAGCGATCCCTTTGTTGGTGATGGTCTCGCAGCGCTTCATATCGACCGCCGTGACATCGGCATCGTAACGATGGCGATGCGGCTCTTGTTCGCCATGCAGAAGACGCGCGCAGGACCTGCGCGTGAAAGATCGACAAAGCGCTGCAAGCTCCCGACAGCGCTTACGTTTCGCCCGGAGTTCTGGCAAGACATTGGGATTGGAGTTCAGAGAATTCATATGCAAGCAGCGCTGCTTCCGGAACGGGGCGTGGTGAAAGTGGCGGGCGAGGATGCCCGCGGCTTCCTCAACGGTCTCGCCACCAGCGATATCGGCAAGGTGACACCGGGCGGAGCGCGCTTTGCCGCGTTGCTCACGCCGCAAGGCAAAATCATCGTCGATTTTATCGTCACCGAGGCCACGGCCGATGACGGCGGCGGCTTCTTTCTCGACGTGCCGCGCGCACTTGCCCAGACGCTGGCCGACAAGCTCAAGTTCTACAAGCTGCGTGCCAAGGTGACGATCGAAAATCTGTCCGAAGTACTCGGCGTCATGGCAACCTGGGACGGCGCGCCGGCGGCGAGCGAGTATGGCCTGAGCTTTGCCGACCCGCGCCTGCCCGCGCTAGGCCACCGCGTCATCCTGCCGCCACAACAAGCCACTGAGGCCGCCGCCGATCTCGGCGCTGCGCTGATGGACGCGGAAGCTTACGACGCGCACCGCATCGCGCTCGGCGTGCCGCGCGGAGGCAGCGACTTCACCTACGGCGACACATTCCCCCACGAAGCCGACATGGACCAGCTCGGCGGCGTCGACTTCCAGAAGGGCTGTTACGTCGGCCAGGAAGTCGTGTCCCGCGTCGAGCATCGCCACACCGCGCGCAGCCGCGTCGTGCCCGTCGAATTCGAGAACGCACCGCCCGCCGGATTACCGGTCACGGCCGGCGACAAAACCGTCGGCACCATGGGCTCGTCGATCAGCGGCCAGGGTCTCGCATTGCTGCGGCTCGATCGTGTCGCCGACGCGATGTCCGCAGGCACACCGCTTGTTTCGGGCGGCGTCGAGGTCAAACTGTCGAAACCCGGCTGGGTCGCATTCGAATGGCCCGGCGAAACCAAGGCGGCGTCATGAGCGGACCTTTGCTACACGCCGACGGCGTCAAGCGTTGCTCATGGGCGACGCTCGATCCGCTCTACGTCAAATATCACGATACCGAATGGGGCGTGCCCGAATGGGACGACCGCGCGCTCTATGAAAAGCTGATGCTCGACGGCTTCCAAGCCGGGCTGTCGTGGATCACGATCCTGCGCAAGCGCGACAATTTTCGCGCCGCCTTCGACGATTTCGATCCGGAGAAAATCGCCCGCTACACGCCGAAGAAAACCGAACGATTGATGCAGGACGCTGGTATCGTCCGCAACCGCGCCAAGATCGAAGGCGCGGTGAATTCGGCAAAGTCGTTTCTCAAGATCATGGAGAGCGGCCCCGGCTTCTCCAAAATGCTGTGGGCCCACCTGGGCGACAAGCCGCACGATCACAAATTCCGCTCAAGCAAACAAATTCAGACCAGTAATGACGTTGCACTCGGCATGTCGAAAGAACTGATCGGCCACGGCTTCAAATTCGTCGGGCCGACCATCGTCTACGCCTTCATGCAGGCGGTCGGCATGGTCAACGATCATCTCGTGACCTGCCACCGCCACGACGCCTGCGCCAAATTAGGCGCAAAGCGCGCGGCGAAGAAGGCAACGAAACACGCATGAGCAAGGCGCCGGCCGCAAAGAAAACCCGCGCCTGGCAGCGCATGCTGTCGGGCCGGCGGCTAGATCTGCTCGACCCCTCCCCCCTTGATGTTGAATTGGACGATATCGCGCATGGGCTCGCCCGCGTCGCGCGATGGAACGGACAGACCAAGGGCGCGCATGTTTTTTCGGTCGCACAGCACTCGCTTCTGGTCGAAGCAGTGGCACGCGCCAAGACCCCCGGGCTCGACACGAGGGCGCGCATTGCTCTCCTGCTGCACGACGCGCCGGAATACGTCATCGGCGACATGATCTCGCCATTCAAGGCGGTCATCGGGGATAGTTACAAGGCGGTCGAACATCGCCTGCTCGGCGCGATCCATCTCCGCTTCGGCCTGCCGGCAAAAATCCCGGATACCATGACGGCGATGATCAAGGCCGCCGACCGCGCCGCCGCTTATCTCGAAGCGACAAAGCTCGCGGGTTTCGCCGACGACGAGGCGCGCAAGTTTTTCGGTCAACCGCCGAAGTTCTCCGCCGCCATCGAACGCGATTACCTGACGCCGTGGACCGCCGGAGTGGCCGAAAAAAGTTACCGCGAGCGGATGGAAAAGCTGCTGCGAGCAGCCTAAATAGCCGCCATGATTCATGTTTGCTCGCTCGCGCGTCTGCACGCCACGGTCGACGAGACCAAAGCCATGCACATCGTCACGCTGTTGCGCCGCACGGACGTCGTGACGCGGCCGGCCCATATCGCGGCTGAAAATCATCTTATCCTATCGGTCGACGACATCCCGGTGCACACGGACGGCATGGTCGTTCCTGCCGAAGAGCACGTCGAACGGTTGATCGACTTCGTCACCCGCTGGGACCGCTCGGCGCCGATGGTGGTGCATTGCTACGCAGGCATCAGCCGGTCGACCGCGGCGGCTTTCACGGCGGCCTGCGTGCTCAATCCACAACGCGACGAAATGCAGATCGCGCAGGCAATGCGTGATGCGTCTCGCACCGTTCAGCCGAACAAGGCGATCGTTTCGATTGCCGACAGATTGCTCAAGCGTAACGGCCGCATGGTCCGCGCGGCGGAAGCGCTCGGACCCGGCCACTTCGCCGAGGAAGGCGTGCCGTTCCGGCTCGATCTCGACTAGCGAGTCCGTTAGGCTACAGCGCTCAACTGCGGGAGTTCGCGTGACTGATATCAAGTACGGCGTCGTATCGCCCGACGTACTGACGTCCTACGACGGTCTCGGCTTTCTCAAGGCCATTATCGACGGAAGCCTGCCACGGCCGCCGATCTTCGAACTCTTCGCAATCAGCGGCAGCGAGGCCGAGCATGGCCGTGTCGCCTTCGAAGGCGTGCCGGAATTCCGTCACTACAATCCCATTGGCAGCATTCACGGTGGTTTTGCCGCGACCTTGCTCGACAGTGCCCTCGGTTGCGCCATTTTCTCGACGCTGAAGAAAGGCGACACCTGGACGACGCTGGAATTGAAGATCAATTACGTGCGCGCAATGACCAAGGATACCGGGCCGGTGCGCGCCGAAGGCCGCGTCATCCATCGCGGCCGCACAGTGGCGACATCCGAGGGCGATTTGAAGGATCGTGACGGCAAGCTCTACGCCCACGCCTCGACGACCTGCATGATTTTTCCGGCGAAATAATCCAGCGCGTCTAGAACCACAACCGCACGCCGGCGGTGATGTAGGTCGAGCCGCTTAGCGCGCCGCTGACAACGCCATAAGCGCCAGACCGGTGATGCAAGCGAAACACCAGTTGCCGCTCCTTATGGTCCGGCAGCGCGAAGGTCAGTTCCGGCGAAAAATAGTGCTGAATGTGGGTGCCGGCCGGCGGGTCGAGTGAGGAGTGATCCTTCTCGAATTGCGAAATGCCGGTGGCGTAATTCAGACCGGTCGACAGACCGAGCGTGGTATAAATGTAATTGTTCCACGGGAACGCCGTGAAGCGCACATAAAACGCACCCCAGAATTCGCCTTCGGTCTGATCGCCGAAGCGCTTGGCGGTGCCCAACTCGGCTTCGATGTCGAACATCTCGAACACAGTGGCGATGCGGCGTGACATTGCGCCACCGACGATACTGCCGCCGCTGTAATTCCACGCGGTCGGCCCGATCGGCTTGAAAAAGATATCCTGGACGTTGGTCGCGACGGACGATCCGGCAAAAACATAAACGGCGCAGTCGCCCGCGCATGGCTGCAACGGGTTGCGCCATTGAATGGAGTCGGCCGCCTTGGCGGTACTGGAGAAACTCAACACGGCGCACGCAAACGCCAGCACACTTCGCGTCAGGCGCATAACCTGGTCCGTCAGTTCACGATCCTTTTGCGCACCGGCGCCTGCAAGAACAAGCGCACCAGTACGGCGTCAAGGGGGCCGTGACTCGGATTAAGAAAATGGAAATAATTAAAGTTCCACGCCGGCCAAGCTCCAACAAGCGGCCGGCGGAACGTTAGTTGGCGCTGGCGTTGGCAGTGATCGACGGACGCAAACGCAGCGGTTCGTTGTTGTGATTGTGCGTGCTACGGATCATCGTGGAGCGGCCGTTCTGCCGGGTGAATTCGCACGCCGCAAAGCCGAAACCGGAAACCGCACCACGGAAGCTCTTTTCGTCAAGCTTGGTCAGATTGAAGCACGGAGAAAACGGCATGCCGCGCATCGAGGCGCAGACCGAGTCATTCTTCACCTGCAGCGTACCCGCCGGCAGCGCAGCGTAACGCAGCGGGCCCGAGCCCTGGAGTTGGATGGAGCCGACAACCGAGCCGTCGTGGAGGACGCGGCCTTGGCCGCGGGTGCCCTCGAAGCAGGTGTAGCTGAACATCTTGCCGACAACGAAGCGGCGCGCTTCCTCAGCGCTCATCGTTTCGCCAGCGATCGCCGGAACGGCGGCCAACAGGCCAGCCGCGAACACAACACCACGCAACATTTACGCAACTCCGAATAACGCCACTATTTAAGCGAAAACGCGGCCTGTTTTTCAAGCCTGCGGGATTATGCCTAACGTTCGTCGCCAAATCGTTTACCGGATTTTGACCACGATCCGGCCCCGGACCTTGCCCGCCACAATGGCGGCCGCAGCCTCGGGAAGCCCGGAAAGACCGATTTCCCTGGTCATTGCGGCCAGTTTTTGGCGGTCCAGGTCGATTTCCAGCCTTTTCCACGCCTCCCGGCGTTGCTCGATCGGACACATCACCGAGTCGATGCCGTAAAGACACACCCCACGCAAAATGAACGGCGCGACCGAGGTCGGCAGGTCCATGCCGGCCGCCAGACCGCAGGCGGCCACCGCGCCACCGTAGCGGGTCATTGACAGCAGGTTCGCGAGCATTGTGGAACCGGCGGAGTCGATGCCGCCCGCCCAGCGTTCCTTCGCCAGCGGCTTGGCCGGGCCCGAGAGATCCTTGCGCTCGACGATCTCGGACGCGCCGAGGCTCTTGAGGTAGTCGCCCTCCTCCGGCCGCCCGGTGACCGCGTGCACCGTGAAGCCGAGTTTCGACAGGATGGCGACTGCGACCGAGCCGACGCCGCCGGCAGCGCCCGTAACGGCAATGGGGCCGCGCTCCGGCGTCAGGCCATGACGTTGCAGCGCCATCACCGCGAGCATCGCGGTGTAGCCCGCGGTACCGATCGCCATGGCATCGCGCGTACCGATCGATACCGGCAGCTTCACCAGCCAGTCACCTTTGACGCGGGTTTTTTCGGCATAAGCGCCGAGGTGCGTTTCACCTGTGCCCCAGCCGTTGAGCACGACCTTGTCGCCCGGCTTCCAGTTGGGATTGGTCGAGCTCTCGACCGTACCGGCGAAGTCGACACCGGCAATCATCGGGAAGCGGCGCACCACTGGCGCCTTGCCGGTGATGGCGAGGCCGTCTTTGTAATTTACGGTGGAGTATTCGACCGCGACGGTGACGTCGCCGTCCATCAGATTGGCTTCGTCGAAATCGGCGAGCGCGGCCTTCGTGCCGCTCTCCGTTTTCTCGATCACCATCGCCTTGAATATGCCCACGCGCCTGCTCCCTTTATCTGAAAGCATTTGTGGCGCGCTTATGCCGTTGGATCAAGCCGCAGCAGGAACCGTGGGCCGCGCGACCGGCTTCTCGACGATGGGCAGGTTGATCAGCGCGGAGGCAACGCCGAAGAACACCGACAGCCACCACACCGGATCGTATGAACCCCAGCGCTCGAACACGAGGCCGCCGAGCAACACGCCGAGAAAGCCGCCGACCTGATGGCTGAAAAAGGCGAAGCCGAACAGCATCGTCATCCAGCGCGTACCGAACATCAGCGCGACGAGACCCGACGTCGGCGGCACGGTCGAGAGCCACAGCAATCCGGTGACAGCGCCGAAGATCAATGTCGTTGTAGTGGTCGCTGGCACGAGGATGAAGGCGACAATCGACAGCGCGCGGCCGAAATAGATGATCGACAGAATGTAACGCTTCGGCATGCGACCGCCGAGATAGCCCGACGTCAGCGAACCGATAATGTTGAACAGGCCGATGACGGCGAGCGTCCAGCCGCCGACCTGGGCCGAGATGCCGCGGTCGATCAGATAAGACGGCAAATGCACGGTGACGAAGGCGAGTTGGAAACCGCAGGTGAAGAAGCCGAGCACCAGCAGCACATAGGAGCGATGGCCGAAGGCCTCGACCATCGCCTGCTTTATGGACTGATCGGCCATCGGGGCCGGCGCACCGGCCGGACGCCGCGGTGTCGCAAGCGCCAGCGATAACGGCAGGATCAGCAGCAACACGCCGGAAAAGATCAACAACGCTGATTGCCAGCCGTACGCATCCATCAAGCCGACGCCGAGCGGCGAGAACAGAAATTGTCCGAACGAACCGGCGCCAGTGCCAACGCCGAAAGCGAGCGAGCGCCATTGCTCCGGCAGCAGTTTGCCGAAGCCGCCGATGACGATGGTGAAGGAACACGCGGACAGGCCGAAGCCAATCAACACGCCGGCGGTCAGATCGAGCGTAACCGGGTTTGTCGAGTAACCCATCAGGCCGATGCCGGCGGCGTAGAGAATAGCGCCAAAGGCCAGCACTTTGTTGGTGCCGTATTTGTCGGCGACGGCGCCGGCGATCGGCTGGCCGACACCCCACAGCAAATTCTGGATCGCCAGCGCCAGCGCGAATACGTCACGGCCCCAGTGGTTGGCCTGCGTCATTGGGCCAAGGAAAAAGCCGAGCGAGGAGCGCGGGCCGAAGCTGATCATCGCGATCAGACAGCCGCAGATCACCACGACCAGCGGCGTACGCCATCCGACGGAAGCCGCAGCCCTGGTCGCGCCAACCTTGGCCGCTTCTTGCAGTGTCATGCGAAATTCCCTGAAGAGCCGTCAGCCGGCCTTATTTCCCGCAGGAAATATCCCACGCGCAAAGGTGAACATAGGGGTATTCCCAGGTCCGTAAACACGAATATTGGTGATGCTGCGCATTATTTCCGCGCATGACCGCGCGAAAGGCGAGACTTTACAGCCGCTTGGCTTCGGCTTCCGTCGCTTTTGCGTCGCCCCACGTGGGTTCGTCCGCCCCATCACCCCAGTTGAGCGGGCGATAGAATTTGTGGACGCCGAGGCTATAGAGCTTCTTCATTTCGCCGACCCAGCTCGGGTGCACCCAGAACGCGTGATAGTGCGTCGACTTGGCGATTTCCGGCATCCACAGTTTGCCGTCGAGAGTGTCACGGGCGATGCGCTTGGCGCGCTCCCAGGCCTCCGGCTCGGTGACGATGTCCGGGATGCCATCGCAGGCAAATGTGAACTGGCAAGAATTATGGCGATGAGCGTTCTGATAAACCACGCCGCATACAGTCTTTGGATAGAACGGCGAGAACACGCGGTTCATTACGACTTGAGCTACGGCAATCTGGCCCTTCACCGGTTCGCCACGTGACTCGAAATAAACAGCGTTGGCGAGACACTTCTCCGCCTTGGCACGCTCACCACCAGCAAGGCCGAGCCGCTCGGCCGGCGATTTCGGCCGCTGATTATCACCCGTGACCTGCCCCTTGCTGGCGACGGATTCGCCGGCGCTGATGTTGCCCGCCTTTGGCGGCTGGAGTGCCGATAGCTTGATGTCGGCATCGCCAGAAGCGCGTTGTGCCTGCACAACCGGCGCCTCACCCGGCGCCCAAGGCTCTATCGCCTCCTGCTCCGACGCCAATGGGTCCCCGCCGAAGAAAATGCGACCGTTGTCGTGTTTCGCCGGGATTTGCGGTGCGATCGCCGCGAGATTAGTTGGCGGGATATCGGCATAAGGAATGTCGACATCCGCGGTGGCGCTGTCATGATCCACCGCTTCCGGGAATTCATATTCTGAGTACGGCTCAAACCGGCCGTCATTCTTTTCGAGCGCCGCCTCGGTCTGCACTTGCGGCGGCTCGGTCATGCTGACCGGCGGCAAAGGCGGCATCGGTTCGCGCGCGCGCGACAGGAACGAGTCACGCTTGCTCTTACGGTTGACGGTCGGAAACCGCAGGGGCGCCGTCAGATCGCCCAACGGCTCCGCACCGATCGACGCCGTGATGTCGGTTGGATCGAAATTGGCAAGTGCGTAAAGCGGCGGCGGCGGGATCGCGGTACCGACCGGGCGCGGCATGCTAAACATCGCGGCGTGAATGGTGCCGAACGGCGATGCGATCAACCGCGCCCGCGCTCGTTCGGCTACGACCGGTTGATTGGCGAGCAGCGCACCAAGATCCTGGAAGCCGATGCTGCTGGGCAGAAGCGCGAAGACCAGCGCACCGGAAACGATCCGGGCCAGCTTTTTCCGACGAGGCTTCTTGGTAACCGGCATCCGCACGCGCAACGCCACCACAACGAGAATCATGTCCACGCACGCCGCCGGGCTGGCGACAATGCGATCCACTTTTTTATGGACTGATTAACCTTGCGAAGCTGTTAACTGAGCCGTACGGGCGTCGAGTTCCACGAATCTGTGCCTCCGACGGGCCGTTTTGGCGCGAATTAAAGCAGTACCTTGTGTTTTTCAGTTGTTTTCGGCCGCGTCGGAAACTCTTTAGAAATTTTTATTAACTATATCGCAATCGTGACAGCCGAATATTGCGGTTACCCGATACCGATGAGTCCGCATGCTTTCAATGATCGCGCCATGGAATGCCGCGAGCCAGATGATCGCGCTCGCCGTGTTTTCTCTCGCGGCGCTCGCCGTCGCGCACGTCCTTCACAAACGCCAAGTCTCGAAATTCCGAAGTCTGTCGGACGCCGTCGACAATATGTCGCAAGGTCTCAATGTGTTTGATGCCCAAGGCGACATCACACTTTTGAACCGGCGCTACCTCGACATGTACAAGCTGTCGCCTGAAGTCGTGAAGCCGGGGTGCTCGCTTCGCACGCTCATTCAGCTCCGGAAGGACACCGGAATTTTTAAGGGCGATGTCGAACCCTACTGCCGCAAGATCATGGAAGAGATGACCCATGGCAAGGCGATGTTGCATTACGTGCAGGCGAGCGACGGCCGCATCGTGCTGGCCAAGAACCAGCCGCTCCCCGGCGGCGGCTGGGTTTCGACGCATGAAGACGTTACCGAGCAGCGCAGTGCCGAACAGGAGCGTGTCGCGATCCAAGGCCAGGAAGAACGCCGCGCCGCGATCGACGCCGCGATCGGTACATTCCGGCCGCAGGTCGAGAAATTATTGTCCAGCGTCAGCAGTAGCGCAACGTCGATGCGTTCGACCGCCGGCATGCTCTTCGGGTCATCGGAGCTGACGTCGCAACGCGCCGAGAGCGCGGTGCATGCGTTTCATGAGGCCTCGGCCAACGTAGAAACTGCTGCGGTCGCAGCCGATCAATTGTCGCGCTCCATCGCCGAGATCAGCCGCCAGCTCGCACACACCAGCAATATCGTCGAACTCGCGACCGGCGAAGCGCGCGCCACCGATGACGAAATCGCGGGGCTTGCCCAGGGCGCGCAGAAGATCGGCGACGTCATCAAACTGATCCGTGACATCGCCGGCCAGACAAATCTGCTCGCACTCAACGCCACTATCGAGGCGGCGCGCGCAGGCGAAGCCGGCCGTGGCTTCGCCGTCGTAGCCTCGGAGGTTAAATCGCTCGCGGTACAGACCGCCAAAGCGACGGAAGACATCGCCAATCACATTCTCGGCGTGCAGAACTCGACCGCCGGCGCAGTCGACGCGATCCGCCAGATCGTGGCGCGCATGAATGAGATCAATCAATTTACCGCTGCTGTCGCGGCCGCAGTCGAACAGCAAAATTCGGCGACAGGGGAAATCTCCCACAACGTCGCCAGCGCGGCGCATGGCACCGGAAGCGTCGTCGCGGTGCTTGGCGAAGTTTCAGGCGCCGCGACCGAGACCCGTGCTTCGGCCAGCGTTGTGCGGGACGCCTCGGAAACGGTGGAAACCGCAGTCTCGAACCTGCGGCTCGAGGTCGAGGACTTCCTCACCAAGGTCGCGGTCTAGCGACCGCACTCAGAAATATTTGACCTGAACGCCCGCTGTCACTGGGATCAGGAACATCAGCGCCATCGCGATCAGAAAGCCGGCGATCCGGATCTGCATAGAGATCGGCGGAGCACCGGACGTGCCGCGGCGCATGAAGAGTACCGTCTCAAACAGCAGAATTGAAATCAGGACCCAGAAGTAAGGCTCAATACCGGTGTCGCGGCTTTTCGGCACCCAGACGAGCACGCAACCTGACACCGCGCCGACCAGCGCCGCGAAGATCAAAAAGATTCGGCCAATCGCCACGACGCCTCCGACTCACGCTTGGCTGGCGGCGGTCTTGCCCAAGGCGGCCTGTGCGGCAGCAAGTCGCGCAATCGGCACGCGGAACGGCGAGCACGACACGTAGTCAAGCTTAGCCTCGTGGCAGAAGGCCACCGAGGCCGGATCGCCGCCATGTTCGCCGCAGATGCCGACCTTGAGCTTGGAACGCACCTTGCGGCCGCGCTCGACGCCAATCTTGACCAGTTCACCGACGCCCTGCTGATCGATCGACACAAATGGATCGGCACCGAGAATGCCACGCGCGGTGTAGATGCCGAGGAAGCTCGCGGCATCGTCGCGAGAAATGCCGAACGTGGTCTGCGTCAGGTCATTGGTACCGAACGAAAAGAACTCGGCGCTTTCCGCGATCTCACCGGCCATGAGGCAGGCGCGCGGCAGTTCAATCATGGTGCCAACGTCGTAGTCGAGCTTGGCGCCGGTCTCCTTGGACACCGCTTGCGCCATTGCATCGATGCGAGCCTTGACTAGATCCAGCTCTGCCTTGGTCGCGATCAGCGGCACCATTACTTCAGGCTTCACCGGCTTGCCGGTGCGCTTGGCAGCTTCGACCGCGGCCTCGAAAATAGCGCGCGCCTGCATCTCGGCGATTTCCGGGTACGCGATGGCTATGCGGCAACCGCGGAAGCCGAGCATCGGGTTGAACTCGTGCAATTCGCGGGCGCGATCGGCAAGCTTCTTTGGATCGGCGCCCATCGCTGCGGCGACCTCGGCGATTTCTTCTTCGCCATGCGGCAGGAATTCATGCAACGGCGGATCGAGGAGACGAATGGTGACCGGACGGTCGCCCATGATCTCGAACAATTCGAGAAAGTCGTTGCGTTGCATCGGCAGCAATTTGGCGAGCGCAGCGCGGCGCGACCTCTCGTCGTCCGACAGAATCATCTCGCGCACGGCCTGGATACGTTCCTCGTCGAAGAACATATGTTCGGTACGGCAGAGACCAATGCCTTCGGCGCCGAAGCGAACCGCGGCCTTGGCATCGGCCGGCGTGTCGGCATTGGCGCGCACACCGAGACGCCGCACCTTGTCGGCCCAGCCGATCAGCGTGGAGAATTCGCCGGAAAGCTCCGGCTGAACCATATCGACCTTGCCAGCCAGCACCTGACCGGTAGAGCCATCGACGGTGATGAAATCGCCTTTCTTGAACACCTGCCCGCCGACGGTCATCGTGCCGGCATTGTAATCGACGCGCAACGAGCCCGCGCCGGACACGCAGGGCTTACCCATGCCGCGCGCAACCACGGCCGCATGCGAGGTCATGCCACCGCGCGTGGTGAGAATGCCTTCGGCCGCGTGCATCCCGTGAATATCTTCAGGCGACGTCTCGACGCGCACCAGAATGACTTTGCGGCCATCGGACTTGAGCGTCTCGGCATCTTCCGACGAGAACACGATCTCGCCGGACGCAGCGCCGGGCGACGCCGGCAGACCGGTCGCCACCACCTTGCGGTGCGCACGCGGATCGATGGTCGGGTGCAGCAACTGATCGAGCGTAATCGGATCGATGCGCAGGATCGCCTCCTGCTGCGAAATCAGCTTCTCGTTTGCCAACTCGACGGCGATGCGCAGCGCCGCCTTCGCCGTACGCTTGCCAGAGCGCGTCTGCAACATCCACAGCTTGCCCTGCTCGACCGTGAATTCAAGGTCCTGCATGTCGCGATAGTGACGCTCAAGCACGTTGTAGATGCGGGTGAGTTCCTTGAAGGCATCCGGCAGCGTCGCTTCCATCGACGGCTTCTCGGAGCCGGCTTCGACGCGCGCGTTTTCCGAAATTTCCTGCGGGGTGCGGATACCGGCGACGACGTCTTCGCCCTGCGCGTTGATGAGGAATTCGCCGTAGAGCTTCTTCTCGCCGGTAGAAGGATTGCGTGTGAAGGCAACGCCGGTCGCCGACGTATCGCCGAGATTGCCGAACACCATAGCCTGGACGTTAACGGCGGTGCCCCAGCTTTCCGGCACGCTGTTGAGGCGGCGATAGGTGATGGCGCGCTGGTTCATCCATGAACCGAACACGGCGCCGATCGCGCCCCACAGTTGCTCCTGCGGGTCCTGCGGGAAATCCTTGCCGAGTTCGTCCTTGACGCGCTTCTTATAGCGCTCGACGAGCTCAACCCAGTCGTCAGCCGAGAGATCGGTGTCGAGCGTGTAGCCCTGACGCTCCTTGTAGATGTCCAGCAGCTCTTCGAAATGCTCATGGCCGACGCCGAGCACGACGTCGGAATACATGGTGATGAAGCGGCGATAGCTATCGAAGGCAAAGCGGCGGTCGCCGGATTGTTTTGACAGCGCCACAACGGTCTCGTCGTTAAGCCCGAGGTTGAGCACCGTGTCCATCATGCCCGGCATCGAGGCGCGAGCACCCGAGCGCACCGAGACGAGCAACGGATTGTCCTTGTCGCCGAAAATCTTGCCAGTGATCTTGCCGACTTGCGTGAGCGCCTTGGTGACCTGCTCACGCAACGCGGCGGGGTATTGCTGCTTGTTGGCGTAGTAGTGGACGCAGACCTCGGTCGTGATGGTGAAGCCTGGGGGAACCGGCAGTCCGAGATTGGCCATCTCGGCAAGGTTTGCACCCTTGCCGCCGAGCAGGTTCTTCATTTCAGATTTGCCTTCGGCCTTGCCACCGCCGAAGGAGTAGACCCACTTGCCCTTCATCGCGGAAGCCTTGGCCGCGCTGGATTTCGCCGCAGGCTTTGCTTTCGCCACAGCTTTAGCTTTGACGGCCTTGCGGGCCGCCGGCTTTTTCACGCTGACTTTGGACTTCTTCGATTTAAACTTTGTCGATTTAGCCATGGGTCACAATCACTCCGCGGGCCGAGAGCCCTAAAAAGCACCCCCGTGCCCACCAACGCAAGCCCGGCCAACTAAAAGTGGAAAAAGCGGAAGATGTTCAGGCCGATCAAACCGATGATGATCAGGTAGGCCGCGACAATGAAATTCAGAAGACGCGGCATGATGAGGATGAGAATGCCGGCGAGAAGAGCGGCAAGCGGGGCAATATGGGTAACACCGATGACCATAGGGTATCCTTGTGCATTGGAGGCGGATAAGAACGGTGGAGCCGGGTCGAAGTTCCGACTCGGGTTAAACCGGCCCGCACCATCCTGGCAAATAACGCGCATCCTTGCTTTTTGCGAGGACCGATGCCTCCTTCACGGCCGCTTTAAAATTTTTCTCCACAGCTGAACGCTTGAGCCGCCGGCGTAGAAAATCCGCCCACAAGAATTCAGAGAACGGCGTCGTATCCTTGGCAAAAGCCCCGGCGCGGCGCATCTCGCCCGCCAGGCTGCGGAACGGATCGTCTTTGAGATCGTCGACCGACTTTGGGATTTTCGCGAAATCGCGACGGCGGCCCTCCTCGTCGTAAGGATGCACCCAGCTCTTGTGATCGAGCACGATCCAGAATTCGTCCATCGCAAGCTCGGACAGGTCGGCGACGACCGTGACGAGCACTTTCTCTACGCCTTCCTTGTGAAGGGCGAGCGACAGATGATGATGGTCAATAATGAAATGGCGCTCCCTCGGACCGAGCACCACCGGGATCATATGGTCGCCAAGAAAATTACCGATCTTCTTGGCGCCGCGCTTGCGCAGATCTTTCCGTTTTTCGTCGACCTCAAGCAGACCGACTGTGATCTGCGTCGGCCGCAGGCTTTCAATTGTCACCGGCGTCAGGATCGGATCGCGCACAAAGCTGCTCATCGCGGACTCCAGCTATTCGCTGGAAGGCGGATGCTGTTCATCCTCCGGCAAAAAACGCCGGCGCATCGCCTTCTCAAACTCGCCGCCCCACACGAGAATCGCGATTGTCAGCACCAAACCCGGCACGACGAGCCGCCAATCCGTCAAGGCGCAGGCTATGCCGAGACAGGCTGTGAGCCAAGTGCTTGCCGCCGTGGTCAGGCCATGCACGCGTGATCCAACATTGCCACGGATGATGACACCCGCACCCAGAAAGCCGATACCGGTGACAATGCCCTGCACCGCACGCGTCGCGTCACCGTCGCCACCAACATCGTCCGCCGCCATCACCGCAATAGCAGAGCCGAGCGCGACCAGCGCCAGCGTGCGCACGCCGGTCGCCTTGTCATGAAGATTTCGGTTGAGGCCGACCGCCGTGCCACAAGCCACAGCCGCCAGCAGCCGCAGCGTGATTTCAAAGACCGACATGATCTCGCCTCACAGAATTCACCGCAAGGCTGGCAATACGCCTAGCCTTCGATTTTGGAGAAATCGGCCACGGCGCGGGTCGCTTCGCGGATTTCGTTCAACAACTTGAGGCGGTTTTCGCGCACGGCGTTGGCGTCGTCCAAATCAGTAACATTGACCTTCACCTTGTCGAAGAAGGCATCGACCGTCGGGCGCAGCTTGGCGATGGCGCTCATCGCAGCGGCGAAGTCTTCCTTGGCGACAGCATCGCCAGCTTCGGACTTGGCCGAAGTGACCGCGGCCGCGAGCGCCTTTTCTTCCGGCAGCTTGAGCAACGATACATCCGGCGCACCGGCGAAC
>DASYCM010000099.1:0-14384 GCA_036500165.1 Pseudolabrys sp. | reverse complement strand
GACGTGCGCCAGCCGCGCCCAGAAATAGACCGCGCAGGCAATCGCGGTGCCTTCGGTGTTGATGCCCTGGCTGTCGAGGATCAGCACCAGCGGTGCGAACACGATCAGGTTCTCGACCGCGTTGGTATGGGCGAAATAGAGCCGCTGCGCCCACTCAGATTGCGGCTTGTCGTTGCGTGACGGATTAGCCATCGCGCCCATCAGGCCGCGCTTGATGATGCGGTCGAGGATATAGGGAATCCACATGACCCCGGTGAGGATGATCGTCAGCGTCAGCCACATCAGTTCCCTGGTCATCGTCCGGCTCCTGATTCTTAAAGGTCGAAAGTGGTGCGAGCTTAAGTGATGCGCGCTGCGCTGTCGCGTCCGGCTGTGGTAACGTTCCGGTTATTCTCGCGGAAAAAGTGGGCTTAACGTTCCTGTTCAATTGGGTTATCCAGCCCGTCATTGTCAGTGCGGCCGGCACGGCTTCGGGAACCAATATATGGAACACAAAGAAAAGGCTCCGCTGGACACTCAGCTCTTTCGCCGGGTGATGGGCCGATTTGCTACCGGCGTCACCGTGATTACGACCGAAGGCGACGGCGGTGTGCGCGGCATGACGGCGAATGCCTTCATGTCTGGCTCGCTTTCACCGATGCTGTGCATGATCTCGGTAGCGAAGAAGGCGAAGCTACATGATGCCTTGATCGCGACCGGGCATTTCGGCGTCAGCATGCTGGCGCAGGACCAGGAAGCCATCAGCAAGCATTTCGCCGGGCAGGGCTCGGCCGATCCGGACATCTTTTTCGAGCATCTCGCATCGATCCCGGTACTTGCACGCGCCAGTGCGGCCGTAGCTGCGGTGGTGGACGTCCGGCACGAGTGCGGCGATCACACGCTGTTCATCGGCCGGGTAGTGGGGCTACGTGACGACGAGCGTCAGCCGCTGGTCTATTGCGGCGGGCGTTACGCCACGTTGCATGTGAAGCATGGCGCGCCATTGGACCCTGCGATCGACTTCTGGGAACTCGAGCCGCAATAACGGGCAAAGCTGCGCTCGCGAAAAGCGCGTCAATCCCAGTTGCGCACTTTCACATAAGAGCCGGGCGCATCCTCGATCGGCGTGAGTTTACCTCCGCCGATTTCGCGCGCTTTCACGGTCTTGTCGTTGTGGCTTTTTAACCAGTCGAGCCAGTCCGGCCACCACGAGCCGGCATGCTCTTCGGCTTTCTTCATCCACGCGTCGACGTCGGCGCCTTCCGGTTTGCCGCCGAGCCAGTACTGATACTTCGGTTTGGCTGGTGAGTTGACGACCCCGGCGATATGTCCGGAGCCGGCCAGCACGTATTTCACCGGCCCGCCGAAATATTTCGAGCCTTCCATCACCGATTTTGCCGGCGCGATGTGATCCTCGCGTGTCGCCAGATTGTAGACCGGGATTTTCACCTTGCTCAGGTCGAGCTTGATGCCCGCGATTTCCATTTCGCCTTTGCTGAGCCTGTTGTTGAGGTAACAGTTGCGCAAATAGTACGAATGATTGGCGGCCGGCATGCGTGTCGCGTCGGCGTTCCAGAACAGGATATCGAACGGGAAGGGCTTCTTGCCCTTCATGTAATTATTGATCACGTAAGGCCAGATCAGGTCGTTCGAGCGCAGCATGTTGAACGTCGTCGCCATGCTCGAGGCTTCGAGATAGCCTTGCTGCTTCATGTGTTCTTCGAGCTGCGTGACGCGCTCTTCGTCGACGAAAACCTTGAGGTCGCCGGCAAAAGTGAAATCGACCTGCGCCGCGAACATGGTGGCGGAGACGACGCGGCTCTTTCCCTTGGCGGCGAGATACGCAAGCGTGATGGCGAGCAGGGTGCCGCCGACGCAATAGCCGACGGCATGAACTTTCTTCTCGCCGGTCGCCTGCTCGATGGCGTCGAGCGCGGCAAGAGGCCCTTCGTTCATGTATTGCTCGAAGCCTTTGGCAGCGAGCTTTGCATCCGGATTGACCCAGGAGATCACGAAGACCGTGATGCCCTGATCGACGCACCACTTGATGAAGGATTTTTCCGGCGTCAGGTCGAGGATGTAGAATTTGTTGATCCACGGCGGCACGATCAGGAGCGGCACCTTCAGCACGTCCTTGGTCGCCGGCTCATATTGAATGAGCTGCATCAGGTCGTTCTGGAAAATCACCTTGCCGGGGGTGAGCGCGAGATTGCGGCCGACCTCGAAGCGAGACGCATCGGATTGCGAGATCTTGAGGTTGCCCTGGCCGGCTTTGATGTCCTCGGAGAGCTGATGCATGCCGCGCACCAGGTTCTCGGCATTCGACGACAACGTCTCGCGCAGCAGTTCGGGATTGGTCAGCACGAAATTCGACGGCGAGATCGCGTTGGTGATTTGCTTCACGTAGAACGCGGCCTTGGCCTTGGTGTGTTCATCGACGCCTTGCGCGTCGGTCACGAGCTTGTCGCCCCATTGCGCGGTCAGCAGATAAAGCTGCTTGAGGAAATCGAAGAACTGGTTCTGCGACCATTCCGGATCGGCGAAGCGTTTGTCCTTCGGATCGGCGGCGATGGCGGGCGCCGCTTGCTCGCCGGCCATGCGCTTGGCGGCGGTGGCCCAGAGGTCGAGATAGGCGCGGCCGAGGTTGGCTTGTAACTCGAAAGCGCGCTGCGGGTCGGATAGCCAATATTCCGCGACATGACCGACGGTCTTGACCACGTCGGTTATGCCTTCGGCTTGATCGTCTTTGAGTTTGCCTTCCTCGCGCGGCTTCATGTAGGCGGCGAGCGCCTTGCCGCCTTCCTCGATCATGCGGGCGAGGTTGCGCGCGAAGGCTTCGACGTTGACCGAGGTGACGGAGGGATTTTGGGTTTCGGCCACGGCTTCGGGCGGCGGCGCCTTGACGGCGCCTGGCGCCGGAAAATTCGTCACGTTCGCCATTTCGGCGGTTTTCTTGTCCATCCGCGTTTCTCACTCCCTGCCGAGACAATTGGCGGGGGTGTCTCCCTGTGGCAAGGCGCTATTTGAGGCACGTCGACCCTGCCGTTGCCCTGTTACCGGGCTATGACCTTGCTGGTGCCATATTAGCGAGATACCCGATTTATGCTATAATTCATTGAGTCTGCACTAGTTTCCCTTCCGGCGGACAGGTTTTGCGGAGCATGATGGCCTTGCTGCAACGCACGATAGTGGCGGTCGCGATGCTGGCGGCGCTGCTCGCCGGCTGCTCGGCTGGCTCTATTGGCGACACCATGCCGGAATCGATGGGGGGCTTGCCCGCCGGCGCGCCGGCGCGGCCGACCGTCACCAACCGGCAATTCCCGGCCATTCATGACATGCCGCCCCCCCGTTCGACCCAGCCGATGAGCGAGGAAGACCAGGTCAAGGTGGAAAAGGACCTCCAGGCCGTGCGCGACCGCCAGAACGCGGCGGCCAAGGACGAAGCCACGCCGCCGGCTCCGGCACCTGCCGCCAAAGGAGCGGCCAAAGGAGCGGCCAAGACAGCGGCCAAACCCGCCGTTAAGAAGCAAAACGACGCCAAAACGACTGGTGCAAAGCCGAACCCGTGATAAAAGCCAGCCGGGGTCACGCCCGCCGGCTGGAGAAGGCAGTCCGGCGTATATTTCCGAAAGTCCGAGCCGATGGAAGACTTCTACCGCATCCGCCGTTTGCCGCCATATGTGTTCGAGGAAGTGAACAAGGCCAAGGCGAAAGCCCGCAACGCCGGCGCAGACATTATCGACCTCGGCATGGGCAACCCGGATTTGCCGGCGCCCGCGCATGTCATCGAGAAGATGAAAGAAACGCTCGGCAAGACGCGGACCGACCGCTATTCGTCGTCGCGTGGCATTCCGGGGCTGCGCCGCGCCCAGGCCGCTTATTATGAGCGCCGCTTCGGTGTGAAGCTCAATCCTGACACGCAGATCGTTGCGACGCTGGGCTCGAAGGAAGGTTTCGCCAACGTCGCGCAGGCGATTACCGCGCCCGGCGATGTCGTCATCGTGCCCGATCCGAGCTATCCGATTCACGCCTTCGGCTTCCTGATGGCGGGCGGCGTGATCCGTTCGGTGTCGTCGGACCCGACGCCGGACTTCTTCGTGCAGGTCGAGCGAGCGATCCGTCACTCGATCCCGAAGCCGATTGCGATCGTCGTCTGTTATCCGTCGAACCCGACCGCGTTCACCGCAAGCCTCGATTTCTATCGCGACCTCGTCGCGTTTGCGAAGAAGCACGAGATCTACATTTTGTCCGATCTCGCTTACGCCGAAGTTTATTTCGACAACAATCCGCCGCCGTCGGTGTTGCAGGTGCCGGGTGCGATGGACGTGACGGTCGAATTCACCTCGATGTCCAAGACGTTTTCGATGGCCGGCTGGCGTATGGGTTTTGCCGTCGGCAACGAACGCATCATCGCCGCGCTTGCGCGTGTGAAGTCCTATCTCGACTACGGCGCCTTCACGCCGGTGCAGGTCGCCGCCACCGCGGCGCTCAACGGTCCCGAAGAATGCGTGCGCGAAATGCGCGACACTTATACCAAACGCCGTGACGTGATGGTGGAAAGCTTCAGCCGCGCTGGCTGGGACGTACCGTCTCCGAGCGCTTCGATGTTTGCCTGGTCGCCGATCCCCGAGCCGTTCCGGGAAATGGGCAGCGTCGAGTTCTCCAAGCTGTTGGTGGAGAAGGCCTCGGTTGCGGTTTCGCCCGGTACCGGTTTCGGCGAACGTGGCGAGGGTTTCGTACGCATCGCGCTGGTCGAGAACGAGCAGCGCATTCGTCAGGCGGCTCGCAATATTCGCCGCTTCCTCGAGACGGCGCCGAACCAGCTTCATAACGTCGTTCCGCTCGCCACGCGCCGATAGCTCCATGGCTCCATCTCTCAAAGTTGGTGTCGCCGGTGTAGGCACGGTCGGCGCGGCCTTGATCGGCCAAATCGCTACGCATCGCGAGGCTCTGGCCGCGCGTTGCGGCCGCGCCATCGAGGTCGTCGCGGTCTGCGCGCGCTCCAAGGGCAAGGATCGCGGCGTCGATCTCAAGAAAATGAAGTGGTTCACCGATCCGGTCGAACTCGCGGGCTTCGACGGTATCGACGTCTTTGTCGAACTGATGGGCGGCTCGGGCGATCCGGCCAAGACCGCGGTCGAATTCGCGCTCGCTTCTGGCAAATCAGTGGTGACGGCCAACAAGGCGCTGCTTGCCAAGCACGGCGTCAAGATGGCGCAACTCGCCGAAAAGGCCGGCGTCGCACTCAATTATGAAGCGGCAGTCGGCGCTGCCATTCCGGTCATCAAGACCCTGCGCGAAGGACTTGCCGGCAATCAGATCGAGCGCATCTACGGCATCCTCAATGGCACCTGCAATTACATCCTGACGCGGATGGAGCAGGAGGGGCTGTCGTTCGCCGAGTGCCTCAAGCAGGCGCAGCAGCTTGGATATGCGGAAGCCGACCCGGCTTTCGATATCGAAGGCCACGACACGGCGCAGAAGCTTGCGATCCTCGCCAGCCTCGCATTCGGCACCAAAGCCGATCAGCGCGCCATCTACGTCGAGGGTATTTCCTCGATCGCCGCCGCCGATCTTACTGCGGCCGACGAACTCGGCTATCGCGTGAAGCTTCTGGGCGTGGCGATGCGCACCCCGCAGGGTATCGAGCAACGCGTGCACCCAACCATGGTCCGCAAGGATTCATCCATCGCGCAGGTGATGGGTGTGACCAACGCCGTTACCATCGACGCCGAGGGCATCAATCCGATCACGCTGGTGGGGCCGGGCGCCGGTGGCGCTGCAACTGCGTCAGCCGTGCTGTCGGATATTGCCGATATTGCCAAGGGTGCGCGCTGCGCGCCGTTTGGCAGGCCGACCGCCAGGCTCAAGGATGTGCGCAAGGCGCCGATGCAGCGCCACGAAGGCGGCTACTACATCCGCCTGCAGGCGCGCGACAAGCCGGGCTCCGCCGCGACGATTGCGAAGCGGCTCGCCCAGCAGGAAATATCCCTGGAATCTATTGTGCAGCGCCACGCCAAAGGCGCTTCGCTTGAGGAGACCAAGAATGGTTCCGTGCCGGTGATCCTGATCACTTACGCAACCAGCGAAGATGCTGTTAGAAAGGCTATCGCTGCGGTTTCGCGCGACAAGGTGATCTCGGGCCGCCCGCAAGTGATCCGGATCGAGAAGAATTAGTTCAACGACGCTTTTGTTACTGCGAGGGGAAATTCAATATGGCCGCATCGATTACCGTCCAGCCCGAACTGTTGCTGGAGCGCATTCTTACCCTCGAAATCGTGCGCGTGACCGAACGCGCCGCGGTGTCGGCGGCGCGGCTGCGCGGCCGCGGCCTGGACAAGGCCTCCGATCAGGCGGCGGTCGACGCGATGCGGCGCGAACTCAACAAGCTGCCGATCGACGGCACGGTGGTGATCGGCGAGGGCGAGATCGACGAAGCGCCGATGCTGTTCATCGGCGAGAAGGTCGGCAACAAAAACGGGCCGAAGGTCGACATCGCCGTCGATCCGCTCGAGGGCACCGTGCTGTGCGCCAAGAACATGCCGGGCTCGATCGCTACCATCGCGATGGCGGATGGCGGCACGCTGCTGCATGCGCCGGACTGCTACATGGACAAGATCGCCATCGGTCCTGGCTATCCGAAAGGCACTGTCGATCTCGATGCGTCGGTGAGGGACAACATCGTCAGCCTCGCCAAGGCGAAGGGCGTGAAGCCGTCAGAGATCACGGCGATCCTGCTCGACCGGCCGCGCCATGGCGACGCCATCGCGGAAATTCGGAAGCTCGGCGCTGCGGTCAGTCTGATCAGCGATGGCGATGTCGCTGGCGTCATCCATTGTGCCGAGCCGAAAACCGGCATCGACATTTACATCGGCATCGGCGGCGCGCCGGAAGGCGTGCTCTCCGCGGCGGCGCTGCGCTGCATCGGCGGCCAGATGCAGACGCGGCTCATCATCGACACCGAGGAACTGCGTGAGCGCACCTTGAAGATGGGCATCAAGGACGCGAAGAAGAAGTACGAGATCGAGGATATGGTGAAAGGCGACTGCCTGTTCGCCGCCACCGGCGTGACCACCGGCGCGATGCTGCGTGGCGTCGTGTTCGGCAAGGACATGATCGAGACCGAAACGGTGGTGATGCGCTCGGCAACGGGCACCGTCCGCCGCGTCATCGGCGAGCACCGCCAGCTCGCGAAATTTCATTTGGACTAGTCGGTTTGCATGCTTCTGAGCCGCTGCTTGCATTGCAGGCGGCGGCTTAGCTTTGTGCGGTGGCTAATGCCAGCGGATCGGCAAGGGGGGTGCATGAAGCGTCTAGTCGCAATTGCTGCAATTTGCATCGGCTTGGGTTGTTCAGCGCACGCGCAAAACGCGCCTTCAGCAGAGACATTGCAGACCGCACAAGAACTAGCGGATGTATTTTCTGCCGAAACAGTTCGGCAAATGACAGAATCGCAAATGGTATCGACGTGGCCAGCTATCGAGAGGCAATTTGCCGATAAAATTGATGCAGAAGGGATCTCTGAGCTCCGGGTCTTAGCTAAGCAGTCATCTGCTGCGGTCGCGGTTGAAACGATGAAAAGTTGGCCGGCCGTATACGCAAAGGTCTTCACGTTGCAAGAACTTCGCGACATGCTTGCGTTCTATAAATCTTCGACGGGGGCAAAGACTGTTCAGGTGATGCCAAAACTCGTCGCGGAAATTGGAGCGCAATCGGCTCCGCGTGTGCAGATACTTCAGCAGGAGATGCTCACTCGGATGCAAGCGGTTGTTGAACGACACGTCCTCAAGGCGCCTTAGAGCGGCCAGAGACGATGTCGGCGTTGTCCGCATTTAGTTCGCCGGAGCGCCGCCAACTCGCGAAATTTCATCTGTATTGAGGTTCTTGACCCCGCGACAGCGGGGTTAGCCTGTGCACAGGCCGTTTTCGCCCACTGCGGGAGCGGGGCAGAGCGCCTATATTGGCACGATGGCCTTACCGGCAACCACCTTCGACGACAAAGAGCGCTATTTCCTCGGCGTCGACAAATCGGCGAGCGGACGGTCGTGGCGCGACCGGCTCGACGAGCGCGGCACCGCGCGGGCGCTGACCATCGCGCAAAGATTAGGGCTGCCGGAATTGCTGGCGCGCGTGCTGGCCGGGCGCGGCGTCGAGGCCGATACGGCCGAAGCTTTTCTCGATCCGACCATCAAGCGGATGCTGCCAGATCCCCACACGCTGACAGAGATGCAGACGGCGTCGGCGCGCATCGCGCATGCCATCGAGAAAGGCGAGAGTGTTGCGATTTTCGGCGACTACGATGTCGACGGCGCGACCGCCTCGGCGTTGCTGGCATCCTATCTGCGGCGATGCGGGCTCGATCCGATCATCCATATCCCGGACCGCATCTTCGAAGGCTACGGTCCGAATGTCGATGCGATCCGGTCTTTTGCCGAGCGCGGCGTCAAGCTGCTGATCACGGTCGATTGCGGCACCACCAGCATGGAGCCGCTCACCGAGGCAAAGAAGCTCGGCCTCGACACGGTGGTCATCGATCACCATCAGGCCGACGAGCAGTTGCCGCCGGCTGTGGCGATCGTCAATCCGAACCGCGCCGACGATCTGTCGGGGCTTGGCCACCTTGCCGCCGTCGGTCTTGTCTTCGTGACGCTCGTCGCGCTGAGCCGTGAATTACGTCAGCGCAATTTCTGGGATGCAACGCGCGCCGAGCCCGATCTGTTGTCGATGCTGCACCTCGTCGCGCTCGGCACCGTTGCCGATGTCGTACCGTTGAAGGGGCTCAATCGCGCATTCGTCGCCAAAGGTCTCATCGCGTTGCGCCGGCGCGACAGCGTGGGCTTGACCGCGCTGATGGACGCGGCGCGTTTGTCCGGTCCGCCGGAGGCCTGGCATCTCGGGTTTATGCTCGGTCCGCGCATCAATGCCGGCGGGCGCATCGGCAATGCCGCGCTCGGTGCACGGCTATTGCTGGAGGAGGACCCGATCGAAGCCGGTCGCATTGCCGGTGAACTCGACCGGCTCAATAGCGAGCGGCGGCAGATCGAGGCGGTGGCGGTGGAGCAGGCCGAGGCCGAAGCCATGGCCGCGCTCGGTCTCGAAGAGAAGGGCGCGGTCGTCGTCACCGCGGCAACAGGCTGGCATCCGGGCGTCGTCGGCCTCGTCGCATCGCGGCTGAAGGAGCGTTACGGGCGTCCCGCGTTTGCCATCGCACTCGAACCCGGCGGCATTGGCACCGGCTCGGGACGCTCGATTGCCGGCGTCGATCTCGGCCGCGCGGTGCGGCAGGCGGTCGCGGAAAAACTGCTGCTTAAAGGCGGCGGCCACGCGATGGCAGCGGGGATCACCTTGCCGAAAGGCGGGCTGGCGGCGTTCCGCGCTTTTCTCGAAGCGACGTTGGCCCCGTCGGTGGAAGCGGCGCGAAAAGAAACAGCGCTCTTGATCGACGGTGCCGTGAGCGCGGGCGGCTTCAATCTTTCCCTTTGTGAAATGCTCAACCGCGCCGGTCCTTTTGGTGCCGGAAATCCCGAGCCAATGCTGGCGCTGCCGGCGCATACGCTGGCTTATGTCGATCCGGTCGGCGAGAACCATGTGCGCGCGCGGTTCCGTTCCGGCGACGGCAAGTTCGTCAACGCCATTGCCTTCCGCACCATCGGCACGCCGCTGGGCAAGGCGCTACTCGATAACCGCGGCCGCACCATGCATGCCGCCGGCCAGATAAGTGTAGACCGCTGGCAGGGCGAGGAGCGGGTACAGATGCGGCTCACCGACGTCGCGGTTAGCTGACTCCGCCAATACGACCGGCTATAAGCGCCCAACAAAACAACGTCGGTGGGGGAGACAAGCTATGTCATTTGGAAAATTCGGTGCGGCTTTTGGTGTTGCGGCCTTGCTGGCGGCGCAAACTGCTTTCGTACAGCCTGCTTCGGCGCAGACCTATCCGGCGCGCGACATCACTTTCATTGTGGCCTTTGCGCCGGGTGGTGTCGCCGACACGGTGGCGCGCTTCGTCGCGCAAGGTGTGTCCGCCAAACTCGGCCGCAACGTCGTCGTCGATAATCGCGGCGGCGCCGGCGGCAATATCGCGGCACAGGCTGTGGCACGTGCCGCGCCGGATGGCTACACATTGCTCGTCACCACCACCGCGCTTGCCATCAACGAAACACTGATGCCGGCCAAGGGCTTCAACGCGACCGACCTCAAGAGCATCGCCATCGTCGCCTCGAGCCCGGAGTGCCTTGCGACCGGCGAGGGTACCCCCGCCAATAACCTCGCCGAGTTCCTCAAAAGCGCGCAGGGCAAGAGCATCAATTTCGGCACTGCAGGTGTCGGCAGCGGCTCGCACATCGCCGCGGAGTACTTCCTGAAAGTGCTTGCGAAGATCAACGCCGTGCATGTGCCGTTCAAAGGCGGCGCGCCGGCGATGAATGCCGTGATGGGAAACCAGATCGAGCTGCTTGCAACGACATTGGGTGGCGGGCCGGCGTCGCAGATTGCTGCGGGCAAGCTCAAGGGTCTCGGTGTCGCCAGCGCCAAGCGCGTGGCGGTGGTGCCGAATGTCCCGACCTATGCGGAAGCTGGCTATCCGTTCGAGGCGTCGTCTTGGGTAGGCGTTTTCGCGCCGGCGGCGACGAGCGCGCAAATTACCGGCGTGCTTAATGCTGCGATCGAAGACGTCATGAAAGATCCAGCTCTGCAACAAAAACTTACCGCGATTGGGTTCGATCCGATGAGCGGTTCGCAAGCTCAGGCAGAAGCGATGTTTAAGGCGGAAGTTGCGAAGTGGGGCACCATGGTCAAGGCGCTCGACATCACGGTCAACTAGACGGCGACCAAACGTCACGGCTATGTGATCGCTTTTGCGGCGCACACCAAGTTTGCGCACGCGTAGCCGCTGGACTTCCGCAAAGTTTATGGAATATTTTTGAGGAAGGTCGTCTCGGTGAGTATGTAAACACCGCAATGAAACCGGCAACTTCTCCACCTTATCGCATAAACGTTTTGCTCACTGCGGCCGTTCTCGCGATTGCCGCCGCTCAACTTGTCGCCGTTCCGTTGTTGTTGAGGTCGGAGTCGGGGTTGGGCGCGAACCTGGTGTCGATAGCGTTCGCCGTGCTGCTGTCGTTGACCACGCCTCTCCAGCGCGCCCTATTGCACGAGGCGATCCATAGCCGCCTGGCGCCGCGCCGCGGCTGGAATACATTTCTCGGCCGAGCCCTGGCGACTACGTCCGGCATTTCGTTCGATGCCAATCGCCTCGGCCACATGACACATCATCGCTTTGCGCGCCATGCGCTGGATCGCCCCGACATCATCGAGCCCGGCGCCAATCGCGTCACCAGAATGATCCAGTTTTATTTCGGGCTCACCGGCGGTCTGCATGTCCGCGAGATTCTGTCATCGATGTTGATGCTGATGCCACGCCGGGCGATCAACTGGGTGGCGACGAACCTGATGCCGGAGGACGATGCAGATAGCATGGTGCTGCACGGCACGTTACGGCGCGGCCTCGACCGCCGGCTGTCGCGCATCCGGCTGGATGCGGTGCTTGTCATTCTGATCTATGCCGGCTCGTTTTATCTCTACGGCGAGTGGTGGTGGGTGCTGGTTCTGAGCATCGCGCTGCGTGGATTTATCGTTTCCGTGCAAGACAATGTCGCGCACTACGATACGCCGGCGGTGGTCGGGGCGCCTGCGCATAATATGCACACGACGCGCTGGAGCGCGCTTTTCATCCTCAACAGCAATCTGCACGGCGTGCATCACGACCATCCGGACGTGCCGTGGAACTGGCTGCCGAACGCCTTCAAGCGTGGCGGCGGGGACTACTCCGGCGGCTACTTCTCGCAGTTGACGAAGCAATTCTCAGGTCCGGTCGCGGCTTCCAAAGACTAAGCGGCCTTAACACTGCGGAAACACACTCTGACGAGAATGCGCCTTGTCCGATGCAGGACGGGAAAGCGCAAACATGTCGCCTCTTAATCAACTCGCCGCGTCTATCGCATTTGCAGCCCTTGTGCTGATGGCGCCGGCCGCGCATGCCGCCGAGATGGCCGACATGACCTGGCCCGAAGTCCGCGGTGCAATCGAGCGCGGGGTCACCGCCGTCATCGTGCCATCCGGCGGCATCGAGCAGAACGGCCCGCATATGGTACTCGGCAAGCACGACTACATTGTGCGGACAGCCGCAAACCGGATCGCCGCGGCGCTTGGCAATGCGCTGGTCGCGCCCGTGATCCCTTACGTGCCGGAGGGCGATTATTCGCCACCGACCGGCAACATGCTCTATCCCGGCACGCTCGGCGTATCCGAACCGGTTTTTGCCGGCGTGCTTGAGGGTATTGCGCGCAGCCTGAAAAATACGGGCTTCAAGACGATCGCGCTCATCGGCGATCACGGCGGCAATCAGGCGGCGCAAGCTTTGGTCGCTGCCAAGCTCAACCGCGAATGGGCCGGGCAGGTGAAGGTGCTCAACGTCACCGACTATTATATCGACGAAGAACAGACGAAGTTCTTGCGTTCCAAGGGCGAGACCGACGCCACCATCGGCAGTCATGCGGGGTTGATCGACACCGCGGAGTTGATGTCGGTGCATCCTGAAGGTGTCGATCTGTCGAAGTTCAAGAGTTATGCCCGCAATGAAGCGCCGGGACATTCCGGTGAGCCCACCCGTGCCACGTCCGAACTCGGGACGGCGCTGCTCAATATTCGCGTCAGCGCGGCGATCAAGCAGATCAAGGCAGCGCAGTAGCTAGTGCCGCCGATTTGAAGTTCCTGCATCACCTGCCACAAGTTCGTTCAGGAGCTTCAAATCGATAAGCGGCACTAGAATTATATAATTGCCAGTGTCCCTTTGATTCCGAAGTTCGCATAAGTGAGTGCTGCAACGTCTTGCGAACTTCGGAATCGGGACACTAGTTCAGAATGCGACGTTGACGCCGAGCTGGCCGCCGTAGGCGGTCACATTATGCTGCGCGAGGTTGCTCGTCAGCGCCACAAGCCCGGTCATATTGCCGGCCAGTTTGAGGGTCGTGCCGCCGGTGATCGCGGCCCAGTCCGTTCCTGTGACGACCGCCGGCATGGCGTAACTCGGCGCGCTGATCGTCGTCAGCGAAGCTGTCACGGAGCGATCGGTCGAGGCAAACTCATGATTCCAGGTTGCCTTGGCGAAGGGCCGCCACGCGCCCGCGTCATATGAAACCTGATAGCCAACCCCGCCCACAGCGGAATTACGTGTCTGTCCTTCGAAGCCGAGGCTGGTGAAACTGCCGCTTTCGGTAAAGCCGTCGATGTGGATCTGCTGTAACGCCAGGCTGGCGACCGGACCATGCGTCACAGTGCCGTTCTGGAAATTGTAACCGGTTTCACCGGCGAGCGAGATATTGCTGCCCGACACCGATGCCGTGTTGTGCTGGATGGTGATGCCGATAGGGACGTCGCGCTTGAGATCGAAATTGAGCGTGCCGTAGGTCGCGATCAGGTCGAACCACATCGGCCCGGCGTTGTGCGCGGCATAGGCGCTGATGGCGAATTCGTTTTGCGTGAAGCCGCCGAAGTTCTGGCTGAAGCTCGCGTTCTGCTGGCCCACAGTCACCGTGACACCAGCAAGCCAGTTGCTCGGCATCTTGTAATCGAGGCCGGCGGTCAGCGATGCCGGTGTACCGGGATCGTCGGGGAAGCCGTTGTTATTCTGGATCTTGAGCCGCGAAATATCGCCGCTCAGCCAGGTGTTGAAACCGGATTTGCCCTGTTGTCGTTGCGAGACCGGAATCTGGTTCTGAATAGCGCTTATGAGCGACGCGCGTGTTGTCACTGGTGCTTCGCCCAGCATCGAGATCATGCTTGGTGCGACGACGAGGCTGTATTCGTAGTCTGCCAGTATTTTTTGTCCTGCGGTCGAGAGATGAATGTCATCGGCGAACAGGTGCGTCTGTGCAGCGTCCGGCGCGACGAGTGTGAGGGGCGTGCAGAGCAGGGCATAGCCGGAGGTCACGCCGCCCGGCGCGACGCAGGCCGGGCCACCGCCGGCGATGAAGCCGAAGGACGAGAGATTGCCCGTGACCGCTTGCAACACGCCGTTGAAGTCGACGGGGACGAAGTTGACGCCGCTCGTCGCCAGTCCAGACCACAGCGTCTGGTTATACGTCATGCGCAGCGTGCGCTCGGTCGTGGTGCCGAAGGATTGCGGCTGGTTAGGTACGAGAATGTATTGCGCACCGGCAACGTTCAATCGATTGACCGACGTTACGAGGTCGGTCGCCGCTTGCGTGACGCTCGTTACGCCCTGGGCGAGTGTAATGGTGCTGGCATTGACCTGGTTGACATAGAGCGACACGTCGTTGCCGCCCGAGCCGACAAGATAGAGCGCATCGCGATTGGCGATGCCGCCGCTTGAAAGCAGGTAATTG
>DASYCM010000098.1:0-9398 GCA_036500165.1 Pseudolabrys sp. | reverse complement strand
CGTGTTCATGGACCGCGCCGCCATCGGCCTCGGCGCGGTGTTCTTGCATCTCGCCGCCGAGCTGAATTTCTACAAACTGTTCAATGAGGCGATCGAGAATTTCTCGGTCGCCGATGTAGAGAAGCGCCAGCGCAAGGCACTGGATTTTGCCGGGCTATAGCCATTTATTCTCCTCGTGAGATACTGGCCGAACCGCTCCCGCTGTCCCTTCGACGGCCTGAAAAGCCCACCAAACGGTGTACAACCGGCCCTTTGAAGCGTTGCCCTGAAGCGCCATTTGCGCTACCCACTGGCCGCCAGGTTTACCGTTCCGCAGAGAGACATCCCCCATGGCCGATCACGGCACCGTCGAATACGCCACCGCCGCCGGAAACGACTATCCGGCGCACGAGAACACCTACGAACAGTTCGTCAAATTCGCCTTCGTCGGCACCATCCACGTCATCAATCTGGTGCTCGGTTTGGCCACTGGCGGCGTACTGGGCCACTGGTTCACGGCTCTGCTGGTCTTCATCATCGCCGTTGTCGGGCTGATTCCCGGTCTGGTGACTGGCGGCAAGACCTCCAGCTACGTGGCCTTCCTGCTCTGCTTCGGAATTTTCGCCTTCACTGCACTGTCGCACTAGTCTTTCAATCTGCGTAACGGGGAAGGCGAATGCGAATTGCCGTAGCGCGTGAAACCGACGCGGGCGAACCCCGGGTCTCGGCCACGCCGGAAACCGTCAAGAAGTTCAAGGCGCTCGGCGCCGACGTCGCGGTTGCGCGCGGCGCCGGCAATGCTTCCGGTATTCCGGATGCCGATTACGAGGCTGCCGGCGCCACTATCGGCGAGGACGTCACCAAGGACGCCGACATCGTTCTTAAGGTGCGCCGTCCCGCGCCGAACGAACTCTCGCTCTACAAGAAGGGCGCCCTGGTCGTCGCGATCATGGACCCCTATGGCAATGAGGCCGCGCTCAAGCAGATGGCCGATGCCGGGCTCGTCGCCTTCGCTATGGAACTGATGCCGCGCATTACGCGCGCGCAGTCGATGGACGTGCTCTCGAGCCAGGCCAATCTTGCCGGCTATCGGGCTGTGGTCGATGCCGCCGGCGAATATGGCCGCGCGCTGCCGATGATGATGACCGCGGCAGGCACCGTGCCTGCGGCCAAGGTGTTCATCATGGGCGTCGGTGTCGCCGGCCTGCAGGCGATCGCGACCGCGCGCCGCATGGGCGCCGTCGTCACCGCGACCGACGTGCGGCCCGCGACCAAGGAGCAGGTTGAAAGTTTGGGCGCCAAGTTCCTCGCCGTCGAGGATGAGGAATTCAAGAACGCGCAGACGGCGGCCGGCTACGCCAAGCCGATGTCGGCGGAATATCAGGCGAAGCAAGCGGCGCTCACCGCCGAGCACATCAAGAAACAGGACATCGTCATCACCACCGCGTTGATCCCGGGCCGTCCGGCTCCGCGGCTGATCACCAAGGAGATGGTGGCCTCGATGCGGCCCGGCTCGGTGATCGTCGATCTCGCGGTCGAGCGCGGCGGCAATGTCGAGGGCGCCAAGCCCGGCGAAGTGGTGCAGGCCGGTCCCGCCAAGATCATCGGCCATCTCAACGTCGCGGGCCGGCTCGCGGCATCGGCGTCGGCGCTTTACGCCAAGAACCTGCTGACCTTCGTCGACACCTTGATCGACAAGAAAGAAAAGAAGCTCGCGATCAACTGGGACGACGAGATTGTGAAGGGCACCGCGCTGACGCGCGACGGCGCTATCATCCATCCGAATTTCATGCCGAAGACGGCGGCCTAGCGCATCGCGCGCTGTTTAATGAGAACCTGACATGGATCACATCGCCACGGCAGTCGATCCCTTCGTCTTCCGCCTCTCGATCTTCGTGCTCGCCGTGTTCGTCGGCTACTACGTGGTCTGGTCGGTGACGCCGGCGCTGCACACGCCGCTGATGTCGGTGACCAACGCGATCTCTTCCGTGATTGTGGTCGGCGCGCTGCTCGCAGTCGGCGTGCCGCTGATCACCGCGCATGACGGTCCGATCTGGGCGCGCGCACTCGGCTTCGTCGCGCTGATTTTCGCCTCTATCAATATCTTCGGCGGCTTCCTCGTGACGCAGCGCATGCTGGCGATGTACCAGAAGAAAAAGAAGTAGCAGCGCCATGAGCAATAATCTCGCAGCGCTGCTGTATCTTGTCGCCGGCGTCCTGTTCATCCAGGCCTTGCGCGGCCTGTCAAACCCCGCGACCAGCCGGCGCGGCAATCTGTTCGGCATGATCGGCATGACCATTGCCGTGCTGACAACGCTGGCGTCGCATCCGCCGGCGGACGCGATTTCGTGGGCGCTGGTTGTCGGCGGCATCGTGATCGGCGGTGGCATCGGCGCCGTGATCGCCCGCAAGGTGCCGATGACCTCGATGCCGGAACTGGTTGCGGCCTTCCACTCGCTGGTCGGCATGGCGGCGGTGCTGGTCGCCGCAGGTGCGTTCTATGCGCCGGAGGCCTTCGATATCGGCGCCGCGGGCCACATTCATCAGGCGAGTCTGGTCGAGATGGCACTCGGCGTCGCGATCGGCGCCCTGACCTTCACCGGTTCGGTGATCGCGTTCCTCAAGCTGTCCGCGCGCATGAGCGGTGCGCCGATCACGCTTCCCGGCCGCCACGTCATCAACATCGCCATCGCGCTTGCGCTGGTGTTTTTCGTCTATCAGTTTTACGCAACGCAGAGCGTGGTCAGCTTCTGGCTGATCGTCGCTTTGGCGCTCGCGCTCGGCATCCTGATGATCATCCCGATCGGCGGCGCCGACATGCCGGTGGTGATCTCGATGCTCAACTCCTATTCGGGTTGGGCCGCCGCCGGTATCGGCTTCACGCTCGGCAATTCCGCGCTGATCATCACCGGCGCGCTGGTCGGCTCGTCGGGCGCGATCCTGTCCTACATCATGTGCCGCGCGATGAACCGCTCGTTCATCTCGGTCATCCTCGGCGGCTTCGGCGGCGAGACCGCAGCCGCGGGCGGCGGTGCGGCAGAGCAGCGTCCGGTCAAGCTCGGCTCGGCCGATGACGCCGCCTACATCATGAAGAACGCGCAGAAGGTCATCATCGTGCCGGGCTACGGCATGGCGGTGGCGCAGGCGCAGCACGCGCTCCGCGAAATGGCCGACCGTCTCAAGAAGGAAGGCGTCGAGGTCAAATACGCCATCCATCCGGTCGCCGGCCGCATGCCCGGCCACATGAATGTTCTCTTGGCGGAAGCCAACGTGCCTTACGACGAAGTGTTCGAGCTGGAGGACATCAACTCGGAATTCGCCCAGGCCGACATCGCCTTCGTCATCGGCGCCAACGACGTCACCAATCCGGCGGCGGAAGATGACAAGACGTCTCCCATTTACGGCATGCCGGTGCTTCAGGTCTGGAAGGCGGGCACCGTGATGTTCATCAAGCGGTCGCTGGCGTCCGGCTATGCCGGTATCGATAATCCGCTATTCTACCGCGACAACACGATGATGTTGCTCGGCGACGCCAAGAAGATGACGGAGAGCATCGTCAAGGCGATGTAGTCGCGGCCTGCGCCGGCTCGTAGCGAAACGCATGGCCGTGCACGGTGATCGTCGGTGCGAGACCGAAATGCCCGTTGCCGATCACGGAAATCCGCCGATCCAATTCGCTCTTCGATATCCCGGCTGAAATCTCGCATAGCGCAGCGTAGTCGCGGTGTGTCGTGCGCTTGCCGCTCCAGGTGATGGGCAATTCGGTCAACGGCGTGGTTTGTAGCGCCAGCTGCTCCGACAGGCTCCAGAAGATCCGCGCCAGCGCAACAAGTGCTAGCGCCTCGAGGCGTTCAACGGTCGGGTCCGGCGGTACCGGAAATATTTCGACGCCGACGATCGGGCCGCTGTCGACGCGCTCGTGCATCATGTGGGCGGTGGCTCCGAACAGTACCGCCCGCTCATAGATTGCAAAATGCGATGGCACCCAGCCGGGATAATGCGGCGGGCCGGGATGAAAATTATAGGCGCCAAAGCCCAAGCTCTCGAGAATTTGCTGCGGTACGATGACCGGGGTGACAAATCCGATCAGACGCGCACGCGCTAGAAGCGTTCGCGGCAGCACCTCAAGTTCATCGAGGGTTTTGATATTACGAACGTCGAGGTCCGGACTGTGCCGCCGCAGTACGGGCGCCAAGGCACGTTCCTCGATGCTCCCGGTGAGGAGAATGACGGTGTCGAACATGATCCGTGCCGATTCGGATCAGGCGGTGATGTCGAGGAGATTGCTGGAGCTTGCCGTCGAACTGGCGTCGCTCGTGGCGGGAGGTGCAGCCGGCTGAGAGCTGTCGCCGCTCGGCTTGGCGTGATGCCCGCCGTGGTGATGCGCCCCTTTAGCGTTCTGTTGTAGCGCGGTCAGCGCCTGCTGCGCTCCGTCGAGGTCGCCGGATTGCAAGGCGCTGCCGATCTGGCCGACGGCTTGAGAGAGCGGCCCGCTGTTTTGGCCGCCCGGCGTTTGGCTGAAGGTTGCGTAGGCATCCTGCGCCGCAGACAGGTCGCCGGACTTGATCGAGTTGATGAGCTGGCCAAATGCCTGTCGCGAGTCGTCCAGCGCGGGCGACAGGTTGGCCGATGTGTTGGAAAGAGCCGATATAGTCATGACACGTCTCCGCCGGACTTACATTGTCCAGATAGAATCGCGTCGCCCCCGCGTGTTTTGGTGTTAAGCCGCCGCGATTTTCAAACGGTTAATGCCGCGCTAACCACGATGGAATTGCCACGGTAGGCGCCATTTTTTATGGCGTTTTTATCTTGCCGCGTATGTTGAGCGGCTAGCGATGGCCTTCGAGCGGCATCGGCACCGAGCAATGCATACGAATGCCCTCGGGTTTGTAATCGATCGTTGCCTTGGCCTGGATTTGTCCCGGCAACACATATTCCAGCAGCCTTGCACCGAAGCCCTGCCGTTTCGGCGGCAACACCTTCGGGCCGCCGCTCTCGACCCAGTCGAAATCAAGCCGCCGCCGCGTCGCCTCGATGGTCACGCTCCACGTGACCTCGACCTTGCCACCGGCAATGGATAGCGGACCGAACTTCGCGGCATTGATGGTCAACTCATGCAGCACCATGCCGAGCGAAACCGCGAGCTGCGCCGAGAGATAGATCTCCGGGCCGGTCAGGGTGATGCGGCTCGAGTCGTCTTCGAAAGCGTCGAGTTCGTTGTGCAGCAAGTCGGCAAAGGTGACTTCGCCGACTTCTTCCGTCAGCAGGCGATGGGTCTTGGCCAGCGCGCCGATGCGGCCGATCAACGAGTTCTTGAATTCCTCGATGGTGTCGGAGGAACGCGCGGTCGATCCCATGATCGCTTGCACAGTGGCGAGCGTGTTGCGCACGCGGTGATGTAATTCTCGCACGAGCAGCGCCTGCTGCTCCTCGCTGCGTTTGCGCTCGGTGATGTCGACCAGCATGTTGACGGCGCCGATCAGTTTGCCGGCCTCGTCGTGCAATGGCGTCGGATAAGGAATGAAGGGCACCCGCGTGCCATCAGGCCGCTCGCAGGCAGCTTCCATGCCGCGCACCGGCCGGTCTTCCCTCAGCGCAATCGCCATCGGGCATTCGTCGTGCGCCAACGGCGTGCCATCAGCCCAGAACAGTTTCCAAGAGCCGCACCACTCGGTGGTTCCAAGCTGGGGACGAATACCCCAGAGTTCGGCAGCGGCTTCGTTGAAGTAAGTGAGACGGCCTTTGGCGTCGGTCGTGTAGACAGCGTTGGGCAGGGCATCGAGCAACTCGCGAAAGCGGCGCTCGCGCTCGTTCAGCGCCGTCCGCGCATGGGCAAGCGCGGAAATCGGCACGACGTTGTCGCCATCAGCACCCTCACCATGGGCGGCGAGCGCGCGCTCCAATTCGCTTTCGAGAAAGCCGCCCGGCTGATCCATCCATACCCCGGATTAACGCAAACGCTTGGTCATAAAGGCTATTTTGCCCCGCCAAACCCCACCCCGTAACGCGCAAACGCGCCACGGGCCGATAGGTTGCATTCCAAACTGTTTTTACCGGCCGAAACCGAGTTTTTGCTTAATGCGGGAGGCCTAGAGGCTGCGCAGCATCACCAGGGCGTCGACCAACCCCAACTGGGGATGCTGGAACACCTTGGAAAGACGCCCGGCTATGTCGAAGCCGCAGGCCTGCCAGAGCCGCACCGCGTGCTCGTTGGTGGCCACCACGAAATTGAACTGCATGGCGGCAAAGCCGCGCGCCCGTGCGGCCTCCAGCGAGTGCAGGCACATCGCCCGGGCGATGCCGCGTCCGGTCGCGCCGATGGCGGTCATATAACCGCAGTTCGCCACGTGCGCGCCGCCGCCGCTCTGGTTAGCGCGCAGGTAATAGGTGCCGGCAATTTTGCCATCTTGCTCGGCGACATAAACCTCGTGCCCGGGCGTGCGCCAATAGACCAGCGCATCGGCACGGCTGACGTCGCGCGGGATCGGGTAGGTCTCGCCGGCGCGGAAGGTCGGCTCGAGGATTGCCCAGATCGCGTCGTCGTCGTCGGCAAGCGCGGGGCGGATGGTCAGGTCCGGTGTCATGATCGCAGTGCTATCATCTCTCATGCCGACGCTGAAACTTCTGCTCATCGCCGCCCTACTGATTTACGCCGGGCTGGTACTGGTGATGTACCTGTCGCAGCGCTCGGTAATGTTCCCTGCGCCGCAGCAGACGCGCACGAGCCCCGCCGCTGCGGGCTTCCCGCAGGCGCAGGAAATCATCCTCAACACCGCTGACGGCGAGAAGATCGTCGCCTGGCATGTGCCGCCACGGGCGGGCGGACCGGTCGTGATATTCTTTCATGGCAATGGCGAGGTGATCGCCTGGCGAGTGCCGCGCTTTCGCGAATTGACGGCCGCCGGCATCGGGCTCATCGCCGTGTCTTATCGCGGCTATGGCGGCTCGACCGGTAGTCCGAGCGAGGCCGGCCTGATCGCCGACGCCGAGGCGGCCTACAGGTTCGCGGCTGAACGCTATGCGCCGGAGCGCATCGTGCCGTGGGGCTATTCGCTGGGCAGCGGCGTTGCGGTGGCGCTGGCGTCGAAGCATCAGGCCGGAAAATTGATTCTCGAAGCGCCGTTCACGTCCGCGGTAGATATCGGCGCGGCGGCGTTTCCGTTTCTCCCGGTGCGCTGGCTTTTGAAGGACACGTTTCATTCCGACGAGCGCATCGGCGCGGTGCGCGCGCCTCTGCTCGTGATGCACGGCGAGAAGGATACGGTGGTGCCGATCCGTTTCGGCGAGAAGCTGTTCGCGCTCGCCAATGAGCCCAAACGGATGGTGCGTTTTCCGCAAGGCGATCACGTCAATCTGGAGGCCGAGGGCGTTATAAGGGCCGCGAAGGAATTCCTGGCGGATTGAGCGCGCCCAACGGGCGGCCTAGAGTTGATCGGCACGGGGGCACCATGAACAGATTTGCGATGCGTTTCGTCGGAATGGCCGTCGCTGCTTTGGCGCTAACGCCGGCGATCGTTTTGGCCGCGGAGCCGGTCAAGCACATCGGTATATACGTCACACCGTACTACGAGGCGTCGAGAACGCCGGGCGGCACGCCCAAGCTCGCGGTCGGTATGCAATTCAACGATCTCCTGGCTTCGAATAAACGAGATGAAATCCTCGCCGCGCGCGACCTGATCGTCGCAAAGCCCGCAACAGTCACGCCGATGACCATGATGGTGCTGGCGATAAGGCTCTACGATCTCGGTTTGCGCGACGATGCGGTGTTCTGGTTCTACGTTGCCAAGGACCGCTATATCGTAATGTCGGAGGTGCTCGACACCAAATCGCAATTGCTGGCGGTGGCCGACGACGCGGTGAAAAGCTTCGCGACGCTCGCTGGTCCCACGATCAACGGTTACGCCTTCTGCGATCTTGCCAAACAGGGTGAGGCGCATGCCAAAGCGGTCGCCTGGGTCGAGGCCAATCCCTACCAGGTGATGTTCATGGATCGCGCGCCTGCTTTGCCCGGCGACCGCAACGCCAATCACCTGCGCGCGCTGGCAAATGCGAAAGAGCGCGCCACCAAGGAAAAGGCTTATTTCGCCGACGCCACGAGCACCGCCGATTTTATAGCCACACGCAAGCGGAACGAGGCCGATTCAAAATATTGCTGGAACTAGATTTTCACGCCGCTGACGAAATATTGGCCACCGAGCGGCAGCCAGCTCAGATATTTTTCCATCGGCCGCAGGCTCGCGAGTTGCGACGGGAAAAACAGGCAATAGCCGCTGTCCGCGATTGCGAACTTCGCCTCGCGCATCCGCCGCTTGGTTTCGCCCATGCGCAACAGCGCGGCGTCGGCATCGAACGGGCAGGTCGACACCAGCCGCTGGGTCACCGGATTGAACGGATTGTGTTCGAATATAACGAGGTGGCCACCCGGCTTGAGGCGGTCGTAGCAGTAACGCAACGCATCCTGCCGCTCGGCCGGCGCAATGTGGTGAAACACGCAGGATCCCAGGACGAGGTCGAAGCGCGGCGTTGCGCCGAGTTCGTCCATCGGGAAAAACCGGCAATCGGGATTGTCGCGCCGCGCAATCGCAAGACTGTCGGCGGAAGGATCGCAGCCGACGACATCGGCATTAGGAAATGCTGCGCGGAAATAGGGCATGGCGCGGCCGATGCCGCAGCCGAAATCCATCACCGCGTCGGCTTCGTTAGCCAAGTTTTGGCCAGTGAGCTCCTTGGCGCGCTCGACTTTGTAGCGGACGAAGTAATCGTTATCGCGGTCGAAGAAATTCGTTTGCGCGGCGATCAGCGCTTCGTATTGCCCGGCATATTGATCGAAATCGATTTTCGTCATGGCGCGGCTGGGGCTCGGCGTTTGAATTGGCGCGATTAGAACGCCGCGCGCTTACCAAATAGAAAACACCGCCAAATAGAAAACGCGGGCGCTTTGAACGCCCGCGTTAAACTCTAAACCCGAACCGGTCGATCGTTAGAAGCGCGAACCGCCGCCACCGGCGCCCGCACCACCGCGGCCACGGCCGCCCGCAGCTGCACCCGGGCCGCCCGGACCACCGGCGCCTGGAATGACGCGGGGCTTCATAGGCAGCAGACCTTCGCGCTGCATCTTCTTGCGCGCGAGTTTACGAGCGCGACGGATGGCTTCCGCCTTTTCCCGCGCTTTCTTTTCCGACGGCTTTTCGTAGTGACCGCGAAGCTTCATCTCGCGGAAAATGCCCTCACGCTGCATCTTCTTCTTGAGCGCCTTGAGGGCTTGATCAACGTTATTGTCGCGAACGAGAACTTGCACGCATGCTCCTTCGTATGTGGCTCGATCTTCGGCTTGGCCGGGTTTTATCTAAAAGGCCCGCAAAACGGGCTTTGAGTCGAGTGGCAGTAGCAGAATTGGAAATCGGAGTCTATTGGAACGC
>DASYCM010000097.1:0-12919 GCA_036500165.1 Pseudolabrys sp. | reverse complement strand
CGACGCGCTGGTGCGCCTGGCGCAGGATTTCGCCCAGCGTTATCCGCTGGTCGACGGGCAGGGCAATTTCGGTAACATCGACGGCGATAACGCCGCCGCCATGCGCTACACCGAAGCGCGGCTGACCGAGGTCGCGCGGCTGCTGATCGACGGCATCGACGAAGACGCCGTCGATTTTCGCCCGAGCTATGACGGCACCGGCGAGGAGCCGGTGGTGCTGCCCGCCGCGTTCCCCAATCTGCTGGCTAACGGTTCGCAGGGCATCGCGGTCGGCATGGCCACCTCGATACCTCCGCACAACGTGGCGGAGCTGTGCGACGCAGCGCTCCATCTGATCGAGACCCCGAACGCGCGCAGCCGCACGCTGCTCAAGTATGTCAAAGGCCCGGACTTCCCGACCGGCGGTATCGTCGTCGACGCGGCGGAAACGGTCGCCGAGGCCTACACCACCGGCCGCGGCTCGTTCCGCGTTCGCGCGCGCTGGACCAAGGAAGAGACCGGCCGCGGCACTTATGTGATTGTCATCACGGAAATGCCTTGGCTGGTGCAGAAGTCACGGCTCGTGGAAAAGCTCGCCGAGCTTCTCAACGACAAGAAACTGCCGCTGGTCAACGATGTGCGCGACGAGTCGGCGGAGGACGTCCGTCTCGTCATCGAGCCGAAATCACGGACCGTCGATGCCGAACTCCTGATGGAGTCGCTGTTCAAGCTGACCGAGCTGGAAAACCGCATCCCGCTCAACATGAACGTGCTGGTGAAAGGCCGCATCCCGAAGGTGCTGGGCCTGGCCGAGTGCCTGACGGAATGGCTCGAGCACCGCCGTGACGTTCTGGTGCGTCGCTCCAAGCACCGGCTTGCCGAGATCGAGCATCGCCTCGAAGTGCTCGGCGGCTTGCTGGTCGCGTATCTAAACCTCGACAAGGTCATCAAGATTATCCGGACCGAGGACCATCCCAAGCCGGTCCTGATAAAGACTTTCAAGATCACCGAAGTACAGGCCGAGGCCATCCTCAACATGCGGCTGCGCAATTTGCGCAAGCTCGAGGAAATGGAAATCCGGTCCGAAGAAAAGGAATTGAAGGAAGAGCGCGCCAAGATCAAATCCTTGCTTGGCTCGCCCGACCAGCAGTGGAAGGCCATCACCGGGCAGATCAAAGAAATCAAGAACACCTTCGGTCCAAAGACCGAGATCGGTAAACGCCGGACGACATTCGGCGAAGCGCCCGAGCACGACGAAGCGGCGATCGAAGAGGCGATGGTGGTCCGCGAGCCGATCACCGTCGTCGTTTCCGACAAGGGCTGGATTCGCGCACTGCGCGGTCACGTCACCGACATGTCGGGCGTCGCTTTCAAGACCGACGACTCGCTGAAATTCGCATTCCCGACCGAAACGACGGCCAAGGTTCTGATTTTTGCCGGTAACGGCAAGTTCTACACGCTGGACGGTTCGAAGCTGCCGGGTGGTCGCGGCCATGGCGAACCGGTCCGCATGTTCTTCGATATCGAGCAGGACGCCGAGATCGTCGCCGCCATGCCTTATGTCGGCGGTCGTAAATTCCTGGTCGCGAGCTACGGCGGCAACGGTTTCATCGTGCCCGAGGACGAAACGCTCGGCACGACGCGCAAGGGCAAGCAGGTGCTGAACCTCAAGGCGCCCGACAAGGCCGTGGCGCTCACTGCCGTCGAGGGCGATACGGTCGCCAGCATCGGCACCAAGCGCAAGATGTTGGTTTTCCCGCTCGCCGAAATTCCGGAGATGACGCGCGGACGTGGCGTGCGCCTGCAACGCTACGCCGACGGTGGCCTGTCCGACGTGACGATCTTCAAGGCCGACGAGGGCCTGACCTGGCTCGACGGCGCGGGGCGCACGCAGACCATGACGATGAAAGAGCTGAAGGATTGGCGCGGCAAGCGGGCCGATGCCGGCCGCATCGCGCAAGGGCTGCCGAAGAACAACAAATTCCGCGGCGTGCCGGCAGCGGCAAAGAGCGACGAAGATTAAGCGCTCATTGCCGTTCATTCCTGCGCAAACAGGACTCCAGGGTAAAAGAATTGGATCCCGCTTTCGCGGAGACGAGCGGCTCTTAGCTCGCCAAAAACAGCAGCGAACACTCAGCGTCTTGGAGCAGCGACGACGCCGTATCGCCGAAGAACAGCTTCTCGCCGGGCCGTTTGCCGACGCCCATGACGACCAGATTGTTTTTGCGCCGTTTGGCCTCCTTGAGAATGGCTTCGTCGGCCTTGGCGCTCGATAGCACGGCCGTCCGGATGCTCATGTTGTAGCCGTCGGCAATCGCCACGATATCCTTGAGGATCGCTTCCTCGTTGCGGCGCGAGCGCAGGCTCCGGCGTGCTCGGCTGCCGCTGCGTGCGGCGACATAGAGCACCGTCAGCGACGCTTTGCTGGCGCGCGCGATGGTGATGGCCACTTCCGCGGCGCGGCGCGAGGGCTCCGTGCCGTTGACCGGCACCAGAATGCTGAGCTTGCCGGTCGGTTTATCCGCGAGGCCGCCGCGAACGGCAGTGATCGCCAGCGGTCCATCGAAGCCTTTGGCAAGGCTCGTCACGCTGTCGTGGAAATCTTGGCCGCGATGGGCGGTCTTTTCCACGCCAATCAGCATCAAATCGTAGCCCTTCTCAGCCTCCGCCGCGATGACATCGGGGCCGGGGGCTTCATGCACGATGGTGGTGACATCCACCGGGAAATCTACCTTTTCTTCTTTTTTCTGTTTGCTCTTGATGAGTTCGGCGGCTTTCTTGACTGTCTCGCCCGCGTGCTCGGCTTTTTTCTCTTCCTTTTTCTCTTCTTGCTTTTCTTTTTTCTCATCGGCCTTGTTCGTTTTTTCTTCTGCGGCGTCTTTTTCTTCGGCAGCTTTCGCAGATTTTTTTGTGTCATCGCGCTTTGCGGCCGCTTTCGCCGCAAGCTTTGGATTGCCGGTCAGTTGTGGCTTTTCCTCGGTCTTCTTGTCCTCGATCTTCGCCGCATCCTTAATGTGCAGAACCGTCGTCGGCATGCCGTGCGTGCCGGCCAGCATGCCGGCGACGCGCGACGCGAATTTGCCATTAGGCGAGTCATCCACGGCAATGAGAAGGCGTTCGAGATTCGAGACGAAGCCTTTGGCTTCTTGCTCCTCGCGCTCAAGCCGCTGCTTTTCCTCCTTGCGCATCGGAATGCGCGACAGCGCCCAGCGTAAGCTCGGCGGCATTGCCATCGTCGTAATCACGGCCATGGCGACGATCATGGTGAAAAGGTTCTGATTGAGCGCACCCATCGACAGGCCGACAGTGGCGATGATGACCTCAGTCGAGCCGCGTGCATTCATGCCGCAGGCCAGTGCAAAACCTTCGCGCTTCGTCAGGCCGCCAAGTTCGGCGCCGATGAAGGCGCCGCCGAACTTGCCGACGCTGGCGATGACGATCAGGCCGACCGTCAGCAGTGCCATGTTTGGGTCGCGCAAGATCGTCAGGTCGGCGCTCAAACCCGCGATGCCGAAAAACACCGGCGCGAAGAACGCGGTGATAATGCCGCGGAGCTGCTCGTCGATGTGCTTGGTCAGGATCGGCGATTCACCGACCAGAATGCCGGCGACGAAGGCGCCAAGCACCGTGTGAACGCCGATAAGATGCGTGATCGTCGCCATGGCGCCCATGATGACGAGGATCGCCGTGATCACCGCGAATTCGCTGACGAAGGTATCGTTCACCCAGCGAATAATGAAGAACACGATGCGGCGGCCGACGGTGAGGCTCGCCGCCATGAACGCCATGGTGCCCAGCACGCTCTGCGCAAGCTGCCAGCCGTCGACCGCACCGTGCAGCGCAAGGCTGAAAATAATAGAGACGATGATCCAGCCGATGCTATCGTCGATAATGGCCGAGGCGAGGATGACCTGGCCGACGACGCGGCGCATGAAGTTCATCTCGCGCACCACCATCGCAACGATCTTGACTGAGGCGATCGATAGCGCGGTGCCGAGGAATAGCGACGTGATCAGCCGCTTCTGCGGATCGGGCAGCATATAGTCGGGCAGCATTTCGCCGAGTGCGACGCCGCAGACGAAGGGCACGATGATTCCAAGCAGCGAAGCGAAGATGGATGCTCGACCGGTTTGCCGTACCAGTTTCAGGTCGGTCTCCATGCCGGTGAGCAAAAGAAGCAGCAGCACGCCGAACTGCGCGATGGCGTCGATCATCGCTTTCTGTTCGGGTTCTTTCGGAAACAACGCGTGCTGAAGGTCGGGCAGGGCGAGGCCGAACACCGACGGCCCGATCAGCAGGCCGGCGATCAGTTGCCCCATCACGGCGGGCTGGCCGATGCGCAGCATCGCCTCGCCGAGCAAACGTCCGACGATCATGAGTACCAGAAGCTGGCCGATGAAGATGACTTCGGACGGGGCTTTCCTGGCGCCTTCGGCCGCGAAGGCCGGACCGACGGCAACCGCAGCCACGGCCAGCAGTGCGAGCAGGGCATAGGGCCACAGCCCGTAAGCGCGTTTGGTCGGCATTCGGCCCCGTCCTTGACCGCCCGGCACGGCAGCCCCCCGATAACGTCTTCCAAGTGCCTGACAACCGAACGAAACTCGGAAAGTTCCATTGCGGGTTATTGCGAGCGGTTCGCAACTGGCTTGACGGTCATGGGTTCCTCTGCCACTTTGTTGCAACTAATTTGCAACTGCATCGGGGGATGTTACCGTGAGCTTGGGAACGGAATCGATTGGGAGCCCGATGGACGACAATACGAAAGCCTCGGGCTGGCGCTTCGCGCGCAAGCTGGAGGACCAGCCCAGTCTGTCGGAAGTGTTTGCCTCCGTTCCCGTTCCCGCTTCCGGTTCCAAAGGCTCATGGCTGCGCCACCTGATCGCCTTCTCGGGGCCGGGCTATCTCGTCTCGGTCGGCTACATGGACCCGGGCAACTGGGCGACCGACATCGCCGGTGGTTCGAAGTTCGGTTACACGCTGCTTGCCGTCATCATGATCTCGAACCTGATGGCGATTCTGTTGCAGGCGCTGTCGGCGCGGCTCGGCATCGCCACTGGCCGCGATCTCGCCCAAGCTTGCCGTGATGCATTTCCGCGGTCGGTCGGCATCATGCTGTGGATCGCGTGCGAGCTGGCAATCATCGCCTGCGATCTCGCCGAGGTCATCGGCACAGCTATCGCGCTCAAGCTGCTATTCGGCATTCCGCTGATCGGCGGCGCACTGATCACGGCGGCCGATGCCTTTCTGTTGCTGCTGCTGATGAACAAAGGCTTCCGTTTTCTGGAGGCCTTCATCGTTGCGCTGCTGGTCGTGATCGCCGGCTGCTTCCTGGTGCAGATCGTTCTCGCGGCACCGCCGGTTGCCGCGGTGTTCGGCGGCTTCATCCCGTCGAGCGAGATCGTCACCAATCCAGAGATGCTCTACATCGCCATCGGCATTCTTGGCGCGACGGTGATGCCGCATAACCTCTATCTGCATTCCTCGATCGTGCAGACGCGCAAGTTCGAGCAGACAGAAGAGGGACGCCGTTACGCCATTCGCTGGGCGACAACGGACTCGACCATCGCCTTGATGCTGGCCTTATTCGTCAACGCATCGATCCTGATCGTAGCTGCGGCAGTGTTCAACGCTGGCGGCAAGACCGACGTCGCCGAAATTCAGGATGCCTATGAGTTGCTGTCGCCGCTGCTTGGCGTCGGTATCGCGTCGATCCTGTTTGCTGTCGCACTTTTGGCCTCGGGCCTGAATTCGACGGTCACGGCGACGCTGGCCGGGCAGATCGTGATGGAAGGTTTCCTGCGTATCCAGTTGCCGCACTGGGCGCGCCGCCTGCTGACCCGTGCCATCGCCATCGTGCCGGTGGTGGTGGTGACGGCGCTCTATGGCGAGCGCGGCACTGGGCAATTGCTGGTGTTCAGCCAGGTCGTGCTATCTATGCAATTGCCGTTCGCGGTCGTGCCGCTGGTGCTGTTCGTGTCGGACCGGGAGAAGATGGGTGTGTTCGCGATTTCAAAGCCGGTCGCTTGGCTGGCGTGGTTGGTCGCCGGCATCATCCTGATCCTGAATCTGAAGCTGCTGTACGATACGATTTTGAGCTGATGCGAACGGAAGGAAATTCTACTCTTCCACGCGGACCCAGCCGGACGGCATCAGCCGTTCCTGCGGCAGGTAGCGGCCCTTGTAATCCATCTTGCGCGAGCCCGAGACCCAATAGCCGAGATAGACGTAAGCCAGCCCCATCGTCTTGGCGCGCTCGATATGGTCGAGGATCATGAACGTGCCGAGCGAGCGGTCCGCTTCGTCCGGGTCGAAGAACGAATAGACCATCGACAGCCCGTCGCTGAGCACGTCGGTCAGCGCCACTGCCAGCAATTGCCCGGTGCCGCGGCCGGTAATGCCGGTATCCGGGCCGCGCCGGCGATATTCGACGACGCGGGTATCGACATGGCTGTCCTCGACCATCATGGCGTAGTCGAGAACTGTCATGTCGGCCATGCCGCCGTCGCGGTGGCGGGCGTCGAGATAGCCGCGGAACACCGAGTACTGTTCGGAGGTCGGCGCCGGCGAGCGCATGTCGCCGACGACATCGGCGTTGCGCTCGAGATTGCGGCGCTGGCTGCGCGACGGTTTGAAATCGTCCGCCACGACGCGCACCGAGACGCAGGCGCGGCAGGTCTCGCACGCCGGCCGGTAGGCGATCGACTGACTGCGGCGGAAGCCTCCGTGGGTGAGGAGATCGTTGAGTTCGCCGGCGCGGTCGCCCACCAGATGCGTGAAGACTTTCCGCTCCTCCTGACCCTCGAGATAGGGACAGGGCGACGGCGCGGTCAGGTAGAACTGTGGCGTGTCACGGGAGTGCTGGGTCACTGAGCGGGCCGTACTTTCAAAGGAGTTTCAAGGTTCGGGCACTCAAGATTCGGCTCATAGCATTGCGCGCTGCGCGGCCCCCCGTCAAAGCCCTTGTGCCGGCGTTATTCGGCCCCTAACGGACGGTTCCGGGCGGCATGAACGAGCGCAGCATGGCGGCACGCTGGGCATTATTGATGATGACGGTGCCGAGCAGAATGTCGTGCAGCAGCCGCTGGCGCCGGTTGAAGAAGGCCACCAGCAGCACGAAAGGCGAAAAGAAGGTCACCGTGAACCAGAAGCCGATGGCGTGTACGGCGCCGAGCACGAAATAGCCGGGCGTGCCGTACCAGGTGTGTAATTCCAGATCCATGACGCGCATGCCGATAGAGGCCGAGCGCGGCCCGCCGATGGTGATGCCAAAATAGACGATGGCCCAGACGACCGACGCGCCCGGCAGGATCCAGTACAGCGCCCAGCCGAGCCCCAGCGTGATAATGCCGAAGGCGAAGATGAACATGGCGGCCAGCACGACCGGCGCCGCGATCACCAGAAAATCGATAAAAAACGCCATGATCCGGCGCGACAGGACGCCCTCGAACACCTCAGGATTGAGGTCCGGATCGTAAGCGTGCGGCTTGATGTCCATCGACATAGTGTGAGCAGCCTCCGGGGCGGGAGCAAGCCCCGCCATTCGTCCCAAAAATGGATATAAACCGCTCTTTCGCAAGGGGACTATGCCCGGCGTGCGCTGGCTCCGGCCGCCGCCTTGCTGCATGGTGCCGCCAAAATTGGAGACTTTCGACGTTGACGATCACGATCAAGGATATCGAAGCGGCCCGCGAGGTCATTAAAGACGCGGTGCTGCGCACGCCTATGCTGCCGGCGCCACGGCTGTCTGCGCTGACGGGCGCGGACGTCTATGTGAAATACGAAAATCTGCAGGTCACGAATTCGTTCAAGGAGCGCGGCGCGCTGGTCAAGCTGACCGCGTTGACGGCAGTCGAGCGCCAGCGCGGTGTCATCGCCATGTCGGCCGGCAATCATGCCCAGGCGGTGGCGTATCACGCCTCACGATTGGGCATTCCGGCGACCATCGTGATGCCGGAGACGACGCCCTTTGTGAAAGTTGCAGCGACGCAATCGCATGGTGCCGAGGTGGTACTGGACGGTGAGACGGTCGCCGATGCGCAGGCACGCTGCGAGAAGATTCAGGCCGAGCGCGGCATGACGATGGTGCACCCCTATGACGACCTGCTCGTTATGGCCGGGCAGGGCACAATTGCCTTGGAGATGCTTGAGGACGCGCCGGATCTTGATTGCATGGTCATTCCCATCGGCGGCGGCGGTTTGATTTCGGGTAGTGCCATTGCCGCGCATGCGCGCAAACCTGGCATCGAGGTTCTTGGTGCAGAGGCGGCCTTGTATCCGGCGGTGTGGAACGCGTTGCGTGGCGAGCGTCATGCTATCGGCGGCCCGACTCTGGCGGAAGGCATCGCGGTGAAGAACGTTGGTGCGTTGACGTTGCCGTTGATCCGCGAATTCGTGGCAGATGTGATCCTTGTCGACGAGGCGCGTCTCGAACGCGCGGTGAACGCCTATCTGACGTTGCAGAAGACGATGGCCGAAGGCGCTGGCGCGGCGGGGTTGGGGGCGCTGCTGGCGCAGCCTGAACGTTTCAAGGGCAGGAAGGTCGGTCTCATTCTCAGTGGCGGCAATATCGACCCGCGCATTCTGGCCTCGATCATGGTGCGCGAGCTCGACCGGGAGTCCCGGATCGTCTCGTTCCGCCTGACCATTCCGGACCGGCCAGGCGTGCTCGGCATCATCGCCACCAAACTCGGCGAACTCGGTGCCAACATTCTGGAAGTCGATCATCGTCGCCTGTTTCTCGACGTGCCGGCCAAGGGTGCGAAGCTCGACGTCACCATCGAGACGCGAGACGCTTCGCATGCGGCGGACATCATGAAGTCGCTGACTGCCGAGGGCTATCTCCCAGAGCGTATCGAGACCGCTAGCGCGATGGAGTGAGCGCCGCGCGCAATTATTCCGCCTTTCGGCAAAAGCGCAGTTGTCCCTGCGCGCGATGTGGGGCGGCGGCGAAATCATTTTCTCCGCTGTGCAAGTTTCTTCCACGCTTCGGACGCGCGGCGTAACGACAGCATCGCCGTGCTGTGACTCGGCGGTGTAAATCTTGTCCAGCGTGATGATGCGAATTTTAGAATAGGGACGTTGGCGTCTTCGGTTCCGCAGAACTAGAGGGCTCTCAAGAGCAGTAAAAGACGAATATTATTTCGGCTTTGACAGCTGAATTCATGCGCCGATAACGGCGTCATGTTTGGAGAAAAGTCCGAAGCCGTCGAAGCTCCTGCGGTCGCCGTCCTCCAAGACCTTCCGCCTCCAGCGGCTTCGCAAATCGATGTCAACGTGTTTGCTGGGCTGTCGCCCGCTGAGCGCATGGTTGAACTGCGCCGCGTGATCGAAGGGCCGATCGTCTTTACGCATGGCTTCGGCATCGAAGGCCAGTTGCTGTTTCACTGGATTTGCGAACGCGACATCGACGTCGACGTTGTGACGCTAGATACCGGCCGGCTATTTCCCCAGACCTACGAACTCTGGTCTGCGACTGAGGCGCGCTACGGCCGCCGTATCCGCGCCATCTATCCGGACAACCGTGTGCTGGAGAAGCTTGTCGCCCGCCAGGGTATCGATGGCATTTACGATTCAAAAGAAGCGCGCCAGGCCTGCTGCGACATCCGCAAGGTACAGCCACTCGACCGTGCTTTATCAGGCGCGAAGGCCTGGCTCACGGGACTGCGTGCGGATCAGAACGACGTGCGCCACGATGCTGGGCTGCTCGGGTATGACTCGGCGCGCGGCCTGCTGAAATTCAATCCGCTGTTCGACTGGACCCGCGCCGACGTCTTGGCGGAAGTCGCGGTTCACAACGTGCCGGTCAACAGCTTGCATGCCAAAGGTTTCGCATCGATCGGCTGTGCGCCATGCACGCGCGCCATCGAGCCGGGCGAACCGGAGCGCAATGGCCGCTGGTGGTGGGAAAGCGGCCACAGGGAATGCGGCCTGCATCTGCCGCGGTAGAAAACGAGCTAGGCCGCTGACGCCGCGTGGAACCCGCTTTGGTGACATGGCATTGTCCCGCTGACCGCGTCCGGGCGGCCGTCCATCAAAAGGTGCCTTATGGCCAATCTCGATCAGACCTCGGCGAACCAAGTTCGCGAAATGGCTGGCGTAAACGACGCCATGCTCGCGGTCGGGCGCATTACGCTCGCCGTCATCTTCGTCTTATCGGGCGCGATGAAGTTCATGGATCTCGGCACCACCGCTGGCGCGATCGCCTCGAAAGGCCTGCCGATGCCTTCGGTGCTGGCGACGCTCGCAGCAGTAACCGAACTGGGCGGTGGACTTCTGATCGTACTGGGCTGGCAGACCCGCTGGGCGGCTTTGGCGCTCGCGCTCTTCACGCTGGTCGCAGCCTATTTTTTCCACGACTTCTGGCACATGGAAGGCGCGGCGCGTGAAGACAACATGATCCACGCGCTGAAGAACCTGTCGATCTTCGGCGGCTTCCTGATGCTGGCGGCGGCTGGCGCCGGGCGCTATTCGATCGACGGCCCGTGCACGGTGCACGCAAGCCCGTCGATTACCTGATTATCTGCACCTGACGTAACCTTAGCTGGCTTTCGCCTGAGGCTGCTGCATTGCGCGCCAGATCCGCTCGGATGTAGCAGGCATCTCGATGTGCGTGACGCCGAATTCGGAGAGCGCGTTCACCACCGCATTGACGACACAGGGCAGGGCGCCGACGCAGCCGGCTTCGCCCGCGCCCTTGGTGCCGAGCGGATTGGTCTTGGTCGGCACCGGGTTGGCCTCGACATGCATTTCGGAAAGGTGGTGCGCGCGCGGCATGGCGTAGTCCATGAACGACGCCGTCACCATCTGGCCGGCGGAGTCGAACTGGATGTCCTCCATCAGTGCCTGGCCGACGCCTTGCGCGACGCCGCCCTGAACCTGGCCGTGCAGCAACATGGGATTGAGGACAGTGCCGACGTCGTCGACCACATTGTAGCGCACGATCTGCGGTACGCCGGTTTCCATGTCGATTTCGATTTCGCAGACGTGTACGCCGTTCGGGAAGTTCTGCGTGCTGGTCTTGTAGACCGCAGTCGCGACGAGACCCGGCTCCATGTCTTGCGGCAGCTTTGACTGCTCCGGTGCGATGATTGCAACTTCCTTGAGCGTCATGGTCTGGTTCGTGAGCTTCGAAGAGAACACCCCTTCATTGAAATTGACGTCATCCACCGGCAACTTCATTTGGTGCGCCGCGATCTTGCGCGCTTTGTCCACAATTTTGGTGGACGCCATCAGGAATGCGGCGCTCGACATAGTGGATGACCGCGAACCGCCGGTGCCTTCACCGAAAAATACTTCATCGGTGTCGCCTTGCACGTAATGGATTGCTTCCGGATCGAGGCCGAGGTCCTTGCAGATGACCTGCTTGAAGGTCGTCTCGTGGCCCTGGCCAGCCGTCACCGAGCCCGAATACATCGTGACGCTACCGCCGCGGTCGAAACGAAGTTCCGCGCCTTCGGAGCCAGATGAAGCCGCGCGTTCGATGGTGCTCGACAGGCCGAAGCCCAGGAGCTTGCCGCGCTTGCGGGCCTCGCGCTTGCGGGCCTCGAAGCCTTTGTAATCGGCCATCTCGAGCGCCAGATCCATGCTCTTTTCGAACTCACCGCAGTCGTAGACGAACGTGAGACCCGTTTTGAACGGCATCTGGTTCGGCGCGATGTAATTGCGCCGCCGCAGCTCGAGCGGATCGATCTTCAATTGCGCCGCGGCGAGGTCGACCATGCGTTCGATGATATACGCCGCTTCGGGGCGGCCGTTACCGCGATAGGGGCGGACCGGATTGGTGTTGGTGAAGACACCGCTGACGTCCACATAGAGCGCCGGCGTACGATAGGTGCCGGCCATCGAACCGCAGTTCAAAAAGAAGGCCGGCATATTGTTTTGCAGATAGGCGCCGATCGCCGCGATGAGCTTGACGCGCATCGCGAGGAAATTGCCGTCCTTGTCAAGCGCGAGTTCGGCTTCGGTGACGTTGTCGCGAGCCTGCGCGTCGGACAGGAAGGCCTCCGTGCGCGTACTCATCCACTTCACGGCGCGGCCGGTCAGTTTGGCGGCCAGCAGCACGAGCGGCGCTTCGTTGAATACCGGCGTCTTCATGCCAAAGCTGCCGCCGACGTCACCTGTGGTGACGTGCAGCTTGCTCTCCGGCACCTTCAAGGTCTTGGCGAGACCCTGACGATAGGTATGCGCGCGTTGCAGCGGCGAGTGAATAGTGTAGCGGCCTGTACCGCGATGGTAGAAGCCGACGGCGCCGCGCATTTCCATGCAGGCCGCGGTGATACGGTTGATGACGAATTCATGTTTGACGACGTGTGCTGCTTTTTCGAAGGCGGCGTCGACAGCCGCCTTGTTGCCGATCAGTTCGACGAAGCAGATATTGTCTTCGAACTGGTTATGGACGCGTGGTGCGTCGGGGCTGATTGCGTCCTTCGTCGAGGTGACAGCGTCCAGCACTTCGTAATCAACTTCTACAAGTTCCAGCGCGTCTTGTGCTTGCGCGGCGGTTTCCGCAACGACGAAAGCGACAGAGTCGCCGACCCAGCGCGCGTAGCCGTCAGCCAAAATTGGATAGCGCGGCGAATGCATCGGTGCGCCGCCACGGCGCTTGAGGCCGGGATTGCCAGGCAGGTCGCCATAGCCGGCTTTCTTGATGTCTTCACTCGTGAGAACGGCGAGTACGCCGGGTGAAGCCAAAGCCGCCTCGGTATTAATCGAATTAATCTTGGCGTAGGCGTGCGGCGAGCGCAGCACGACGCCATAGGCCATGCCGGCATAGACGACGTCGTCGATGAAGTAACCCTGGCCTTGCACCAGTCTCGGATCTTCCAGCCGGGATACGCCCTGACCGATTGCGAATTCACCCATGGCAACTTGACCTGTCGATTTCAGGAGTGACGAAACGTCACGAGAGGAAAGGGATTCAACTTTCTTTCAGTTTTTCCGC
>DASYCM010000096.1:0-2303 GCA_036500165.1 Pseudolabrys sp. | reverse complement strand
GCGGCGGCTGAACGCGGCACGCTGGCTTTGACGCCGCAGCCGGAACCCGGCGTCACTTACGCCGCGAAAATCAGCAAGGACGAGACGCGCATCGACTGGTCGAAGCCGGCGATCGATGTGCACAATCACATTCGCGGCCTGTCGCCTTTCCCGGGCGCCTGGTTTGAACTCGATGGCGTGCGCGTGAAGGTTTTGCGAACAACGCTTGCGGCGGGCAAAGGCTCAGCCGGCACGACACTCGACGACAAGCTCACCTTTGCCTGCGGCGAAGGCGCGGTGCGGCTGGTGCAGATCCAGCGCGCGGGCGCAAAGGCCATGATGGCTGACGAATTCCTGCGTGGTACGGCGGTAAAGGCCGGCATCAAGGTCGCGTGAATTGCCGCCAAGATTTGCTGTCATTTGCGAAATCATGCAACCTAGCGGCAGTCGCGCGATAAGCGCGGGATTAATTCAATTTGCGCGAGCGGAGTTGAGGGGCGATGTCGACAGTCGATCAGGACGGCAAGGTTTTTGTCGGCAAAAGCGGCAAACCCGAATATCTGACGCTGCACTTCGCCAACCGTCATGGCCTCGTGTCCGGCGCGACCGGCACCGGCAAGACCGTGACCTTGCAGGTGATGGCGGAAGGCCTGGCCAATGCCGGCGTCTCGGTGTTCGCCGCCGACGTCAAGGGCGACCTGTCAGGCGTGTCCATGCCGGGCGAGGCCAAGGACGCTTTCGTCCAGCGTGCCAAGGAGATGGGTTTCGACTACGAGCCCGACCGCTTCCCGGTCGTGTTCTGGGATTTGTTCGGCGAGCAGGGGCATCCGATCCGCGCCACGATTTCGGAAATGGGCCCGCTGTTGTTGTCGCGGCTGATGGACCTCAACGAGGTGCAGGAAGGCGTGCTCAACATCGCGTTCCGCGTGGCCGACGAGCAGGGCCTGCTGCTGCTCGATCTGAAAGATTTGCGCGCGGTGCTCTCGCTGGTGGCCGATCACGCCGCCGACCTGACGACGCAATACGGCAACGTGTCGAAGACCACGGTCGGGACCATCCAGCGCCAGCTTCTTGTTCTGGAAAATCAGGGCGGCACGAAATTCTTCAGCGAGCCGGCGCTGCAGCTCTCCGATTTCATTCGCACCGACCGCGATGGCCGCGGTACCATCAATATTCTCGCCGCCGACAAGTTGATGGCGAGCCCCAAGCTCTACGCGACGTTCCTGCTGTGGCTGCTATCGGAATTGTTCGAGCAGATGCCGGAAGTCGGCGATCCCGAAAAGCCGAAGCTCGTGTTCTTCTTCGATGAGGCGCATCTGCTGTTCAACGACGCGCCGAAGGCGCTGCTCGACAAGATCGAGCAGGTCGTACGCCTGATCCGGTCCAAGGGCGTCGGCGTTTATTTTGTCACGCAGAATCCGCTCGATGTGCCGGACACGGTTCTCGCGCAGATGGGTAATCGCGTGCAGCATGCGTTGCGTGCCTTCACGCCGCGCGATCAGAAGGCGGTGCGCGCCGCCGCTGAAACCTTCCGGCCGAACCCGAAGCTCGATACCGCGCAGGTCATCATGGAGATGGGCAAGGGCGAGGCTTTGGTGTCGTTCCTTGAAGGCAACGGGACGCCGTCGCTGGTCGAGCGCGCGATGATCCGTCCGCCGTCGGCGCGTCTCGGGCCGGTGACGCCCGACGAGCGCAAGGCGACGATGGCTGCGAGCCCGGTCAAAGGCAAATACGATCAGGCGGTGGACAGCGAGTCAGCCTACGAAGTTCTGCAAAAGCGCATCAAGGACGGCACCACGACGGTGACGCCGCCAGAACCGGGGCAGCAGCCGGGTCAGGCGCCGCAACAGCAGGAAGCACCTTCGGGCGGCGGCTTGCTCGGCGGGATCATTGGTGGCGTCGGCGGCATGCTGGGCGGCATTTTCGGCACCAGCCGGCCGCGCGGCACGCGCCTGTCGACCGGGCAACTGATGGCGCGCGAGATCACGCGTTCGGTCACCAACCGCGTGGCCGGCCAGATCGCGGCTGATCTGGGCAAATCGCTGGGCGGCAGCACCGGCGGCACCATCGGCCGCGCTATCGTCCGTGGCACGCTCGGCGGCATGTTGCGGCGCTGAGCGTATCGGCAGGGCACAGATGAGAATTGCGAAAACGTTCTTTGTTCTTGCGTTTCTCTTTCTGCCTCGATTGGCGCTGGCTCATCCGCTGTATCTCACCGGCGACGTCGGCGGAGCTCCCGTTCTGATCATGCTCGAGAAGGACAATGAGAAATTGTCCGGCTGGTATTTGTATTTCCGGCAGGCGAAGGACATTCAGATCGATGG
>DASYCM010000095.1:0-11423 GCA_036500165.1 Pseudolabrys sp. | reverse complement strand
CCAGTTCGTCGATATGTTCGCCATTTCGCGTGCGGCGCCCGGTCCAGGGTCGCTGCTGTCGACGTTGATCGGCTGGCAGGTCTGGGGCTGGTCGGGCGCGATTATCGCGACACTGGCGTTTTATGTGCCGTCGTCGCTGCTGTGTTACGGCGTCGCTTACGTCTGGCGCCGCCATCGCGGCAAGCGCTGGCACACGGCGCTCGAACAAGGTCTCGCGCCGGTCGGCATCGGTCTGGTGCTCGCCGGCATCATCTCGCTCTTCCGTGTGAGCGGCGGCGGCGCTCTGTCATGGGTGATGGCTTTCGCCTCGGCCGGTCTGATGACATGGCGGCCGAAGCTGCATCCGTTATTGGTCTTCGCGCTCGGCGGCGCGATTTTCGTCGTGCTGCATGCGATGAACTGGGATCACCTCGTGTAAGGAAGCCGGCGTCTAGTCGACGTGCAGTCCCAGCTTCTTGACGATCGTGCCCCACAATTTTTGATCGGCCGCAGCGAGCGCTGCGTATTCCTCGGGCGTACTGGCCAGCGGCTCGGCGCCGACTTCAAGAATGCGTTTGCTGATCGCCGGATCGTTCACTGCATTGCGCAGTTCAGAATTCAGACGCTCGACGATCGGGCGTGGCGTTCCTGCCGGCGCCATCAGGCCGATGAGTTGTGTAGACACGAAACCGGCCAATCCCGCTTCACTCACCGTCGGCACGTCCGGCAGGAGGGGCGAGCGGTTCTGGCCGGTGACCGCGAGCGCGCGCAGCTGCCCGCTCTTGATCATTCCGATAACGGACGGGATTGGTGGCAGCATCATCTGCACGTGTCCTCCGAGCAAATCGGAAACGGCAGGTCCGGTGCCGCTGTAGGGAATGTGCCGGATATTGATGCCCGCGGCCTCAAGCATCATTTCCGCGGAGACGTGGACGACCGTGCCGGTGCCGGATGAGCCGTAGTTCAGGACGCCAGGTTTGGCTTTCGCATAGTCGATGAGTTCGCGCAGAGTCTTGGCTGGCACGGCGGGGTTGACGACCACAACCGCGGGCGCGGTGGCAATGGTGCCGATCGCCGTCAAATCCTTCTTCGCGTCGTAACCGATATTTGCATACAGCTCGGGATTGATGGCGATGGTGCCGGAGAACGTCAGCAGCATTGTATAGCCGTCTGCCGGGCTTCGGGCCGCCTGCCGTGAACCGATATTGCCGCCGGCGCCGGAGCGATTTTCGACCACAATCGACTGGCCCAGCGAACGGCTCATGCGTTCACCCACCATTCTGGCGAGCAGGTCATTTGCACCGCCGGGAGGAAACGGGACGATCACCGCGATCGGGCGCGTCGGATAGCTGTCGGCCGCGCGAGCGGGTATTGCCGGAGTGGCAAGAATAAACAGCGCGGCAATCCCTGCGCCGATGGAGAAACTTCGTTTTGTTTTTATTGGCATGATCCATCCCTGAACGTTTGTTCGATCGCCCGGCTTGGTGCGGGCGTTTCAGACAAAGTCAGCGTAGACCACGCCTTCGGTGCGCGGAAGCAGCCGTCAGCTTTTTTCGGCAATCTGCTCGAGCTTCTTGCTCAAGAACCACGACAGGCCGAGGAATCCGACCAGCATGACGAGGCCGAGAGTTGATGAGGCATCGCTCATCAACTTTTCCGATACTTGGCCGAAGGCGTAGCCTGCCATCACCACTGCGCCCGCCCAAAGACCCGCGGCGATGAAGTTCAGCACCAGGAATGTCGACCACGGCAGCCGTGACATGCCGTAGGCAAAGGCCGCCATGCCGCGAATGCCATGCGGGAAGCGGTGGATCATGATCATCCAGAAATAATGCCGGTCGGCGAGCCGCGCCGCGGTTTGCACGTGGCGTTCGAACGTCGGAAATTTCCGGAGTAACTGCGCGCCGTAGCGCCGGCCGATCCAGAAGCGGAACACATCGCCCGCGAAGCTGCCGATCCAGCACACCGCGATCAATGTGCCGAGCGCCAGCACCCCGGAGTGCGCCGCATAGCCGCCGAACAGCCCCAGCAGCAGGCTGTGCGACGTCGCGTAAGCGAACATGAAGCTATAAGCGGCATCGCCATTCTGGCGAATGAGATCGAGGAACGAGGCGAGATCCGACGGAAAAAACACTTAAACGCCCCTCGCATCGGACGAGGAAGCGCCTAGCGCCACTCGACCTTCTTGATCTCATAGCCTTTCGCGCCGCCGGGCGCATTGACCTCAATTGTCGCACCCTTGGTTTTGCCAATGAGCGCGCGCGCCAGCGGCGACGTGATCGAGATCTTGCCGGCCTTGGCATTGGCCTCCGGCTCGCCGACGATCTGCCACACTTTTTTCTCTTCGGTGTCTTCGTCGATCAGCGTCACGGTGGCGCCAAAAGTGATGGTGTCGCCCGACAGCTTGGAGACGTCGATGATTTCGGCGCGGGCGAGCTTGTCCTGCAGCTCGTCGATGCGGCCCTCGTTGAGCGACTGCTGCTCCTTGGCGGCGTGATATTCAGCGTTCTCCGACAGGTCGCCATGCGAGCGCGCTTCGGTAATCTGCTGAATGATGCGCGGACGCTCATTCTGCTGACAGTGCTTCAGTTCTTCTTCCAGCGCGGTGTAGCCTGCCGCTGTCATCGGAATTTTATCGACCATTTCGTCTCTCTCCTCCTGGCGGGCGTCCAAACGCTTGAACGCAGCCTCGCCAAGTCCTTGATTCAGAAGTCCTCGTAGTCACAAGGCCTTGCGTCCATTCGTAATTCGACTCCGGCAGCGTTTCCGCATACCGGAGTCATGTTAGTCGCAAGGTCGGCCAAAACACCACGACCGCGGCGAAAGCTTCTGCCGCAACCGTGGGACTAGACCGACCTAACCCGCGCCGCCGCTTTAGGTTCGCACCCGGCGGGCGAAAAACCCCGTCAGGTGCGATCGTTAAAGTAGCTTTGCAGCGCACGAACCTTGAGGTCGCCCCCAAGATAGGCTTTTATGCCTTGCGCCGCGGCAACGGCACCTGAAAGAGTGGTGTAGTACGGCACTTTATGCAAGAGGGCGGCGTTACGCAGAGAACGGCTGTCCGCCAGGGCGGCCGCCCCGTCGGTGGTGTTGAAAACAAGCTGAACCCCGCCGTTTTTGATGACATCGACGATGTGAGGCCGGCCTTCCAGCACTTTATTAATCTTGGAAGCCTCGACGCCCTGTGCGGCCAAATATCGCTGGGTTCCCGAGGTGGCGATGGTCTTGAAGCCAAGCGCCGCCAGCATCTTGATTGACGGCAGGATGCGGGCCTTGTCGTCGTCGCGAACCGACACGAATACCGTGCCGCCGCGCGGCAGGTTGGTGCCGCTGCCGATCTGGCTTTTGGCGAAGGCGATCTCGAACGACGCGTCGATGCCCATAACCTCGCCGGTCGACTTCATCTCCGGGCCCAACACGGTATCGACGCCGGGGAAGCGCGCGAACGGGAACACGGCTTCCTTCACCGCATTGTGCGCGTAGGTGGCGGGCTTGAGATCGAAGCTCTTGAGACTCTCACCGGCCATGATGCGTGACGCGATCTTGGCGACCGGAACGCCGATGACCTTGGCGACGAAAGGCACCGTACGCGAAGCGCGCGGATTGACCTCGAGAACATAGATATCGTTGTCCTTGATAGCGTACTGGACGTTCATCAGGCCACCGACATTGAGCGCGAGCGCCAACGCCTTGGTCTGGCGTTCGAGTTCGGCCAGCATCTTGGCATCGAGCGAATGCGGCGGCAGCGCGCAGGCGCTATCGCCCGAGTGAATACCGGCTTCCTCGATGTGTTCCATGATGCCGGCGATGTAGGTGTCGGTGCCGTCGCACAGGCAGTCGACATCGACTTCGGTGGCATCGGACAGATAGCGGTCGATCAGCAGCGGGCTCTTGGCCGACACCACCAGTTCCGACGGCTTGTCGAGCGTGGCGGCGAGACGCGCCACATAGCGGTCGAGATGCGCGCCATCGCGCACGATCTCCATGCCGCGGCCGCCGAGCACGTTCGATGGACGGATCACGACCGGATAGCCGATCTTGTCGGCAATCTCGCGCACCGCCGCCGGCGAGGTCGCGATGCCGTTCTGCGGCTGGCGCACCTTCAATTGGTCGAGCAGCTTCTTGAAGCGGTCGCGGTCTTCGGCGAGATCGATCATGTCCGGCGAGGTGCCGAGGATCGGCACTTTCGCGCGCTCAAGATGTTCGGCAAGCTTCAACGGCGTCTGGCCGCCGAACTGCACAATGACTCCATGCAGCGTGCCGTTCGAGCGTTCGGTCTCGATGATCTCGAGTACGTCTTCCGGCGTCAGCGGCTCGAAATACAGCCGATCCGAGGTGTCGTAGTCGGTCGACACCGTTTCCGGATTGCAGTTGATCATGATGGTTTCGTAGCCGGCTTCCTTGAGCGCGAAGCAGGCGTGACAGCAGCAATAGTCGAACTCAATGCCCTGGCCGATGCGGTTCGGACCGCCACCGAGGATGATGACCTTTTTCTTGTCGGACGGCCGCGCTTCGTCGGAAACCTTGCCGGCGAACGGCGTCTCATAGGTCGAGTACATGTAGGCCGTGGGCGAGGCGAATTCGGCGGCGCAAGTGTCGATGCGCTTGAACACCGGCCGCACGCCAAGCGCGCGGCGCTTCTGCATTACGGCGTCAGCCGGCGTGCCGGCGAGCTTGCCGAGGCGGGTGTCGGAGAAACCCATAGCCTTGAGGCGGCGGAACGCACCCGCGGTCGGCGGCAGGCCCTTCGTCTTAACCTGCGCTTCCATCTCGATGATCGCGCGGATTTCCGACAGGAACCAGCGGTCGATCTTGCAGGAGTTGTAGACGAGTTCGTCGCTGGCGCCGAGGCGCATCGCCTGCGCGACCTTGAGTAGCCGGTCCGGCGTCGGCGTGCCGAGCGCGGCCCGGATTGCGGCCTTGTTGTCGGCGTCTTCGATGTCCTTGGCCGGGTCGAAACCTTCGATGGCGATTTCATCGAGGCCGGTGAGGCCGGTCTCGAGCGAGCGCAGCGCCTTCTGCAGGCTTTCCTGGAAGGTGCGGCCAATGGCCATGGCTTCGCCGACCGATTTCATCGAAGTCGTGAGCACGTTCGAAGCGCCGGGGAATTTCTCAAAGGCAAAGCGCGGAATTTTCGTGACGACGTAATCGATGGTCGGCTCGAACGAGGCGGGCGTCGCGCCGCCGGTGATGTCGTTGGCGATTTCGTCGAGCGTGTAGCCGACCGCGAGCTTGGCGGCGACCTTGGCGATCGGGAAGCCGGTGGCCTTCGAGGCCAGCGCCGATGAACGCGACACGCGCGGGTTCATTTCGATGACGATGAGGCGGCCGTCTTCCGGGTTGACGGCGAACTGCACGTTCGAGCCGCCGGTCTCGACGCCGATCTCGCGCAGCACGGCGAGCGAGGCGTCGCGCATCATCTGGTATTCTTTGTCGGTCAGCGTCAGCGCCGGCGCGACGGTGATCGAGTCGCCGGTGTGCACGCCCATCGGATCGATGTTCTCGATCGAGCAGATGATGATGCAGTTGTCTTTTTTGTCGCGCACCACCTCCATCTCGTACTCTTTCCAGCCGAGCACGGACTCCTCGATCAGCACTTCATCGGTCGGTGAGGCGTCGATGCCGCCTTCGACGATCTCGATGAACTCCGCCTTGTTGTAGGCGATGCCGCCGCCGGTGCCACCCATCGTGAAGGACGGGCGGATGATGGCGGGCAGGCCGATGTCGTCCAGCGCCTTGAGCGCGTCGCCGAGCGTCTTGACGTGATGCGAGCGCGGCGTTTCCAGACCGATCTTGGTCATGGCGTTGCGGAACAGCTCGCGGTCCTCGGCCTTGTCGATGGCTTCGGCGGTCGCGCCGATCATCTTGACGTTGTATTTGTCGAGCGTGCCCATCTTCTTGAGCGACAACGCGCAGTTCAGCGCCGTCTGGCCGCCCATGGTCGGCAGCAGAGCGTCGGGACGCTCCTTCTCGATGATCTTGGTGACGATCTCCGGGGTGATCGGCTCGATGTAGGTGGCGTCGGCCAGATCCGGATCGGTCATGATCGTCGCCGGATTGGAGTTCACCAGGATGACCCGGTAGCCCTCTTCCTTCAGCGCCTTGCACGCCTGGGTGCCGGAATAGTCGAATTCGCAGGCTTGGCCGATGACAATCGGGCCGGCGCCTATGATCAGGATGGATTTGATGTCGGTCCGTTTCGGCATTCGAAAACGTCGGGCTCCAAAAACCGCACACAAAAAAAGGGCGCGCTTACGCGCGTCCTCGGCCCCCCAAGCGGGGTATTGCCCCGCGCGAGCGGTCTCTAGACCAGAATCGGGGGAGTGGGAAGGGCGGCGGACCGCCTAGCCACAGCTCTATCGAAACTAAGACAGCCCGTCGACGTTATGCCTCTATGTCGTTGGCGGATCGAAATTTTCAAGGACGGCGAGTGCCGGGCTGGCTGGCCAGCCTGGCGCTGCTCGGCAGCTACGCCACGATTGCTGCCTTGGGGCGTAAGACGCCGGCCGCCAAGGCGGCCAAACGGCCGCGCCGCGGTTGGGCCGCCTGGAAGCACATTCTTTTCTGCACCTACGAGGAGATCAACAACGACCGCCTTTTGGCGCTCGCGGCCGGGGTGGTTTTTTACGGTTTGCTAGCCCTGTTTCCAGCGGTTACCGCCCTGGTGTCGAGCTACGCGCTTTTTGCCAAAGCCTCGACCATCAATGGCCATCTGGCGCTGGTCGCGGGCCTGATGCCGGCCAGCGCCTACCAGATCGTCGACGAGCAGGTGACGCGCATCGTGATGCGCGGCACGAGCAACCTCGGCACGGCGTTCTTTATCGGTCTGGCGCTGGCAGTGTGGAGCGCCAATGCCGGGGTCAAAGCGGTCATTGACGCGCTCAACATCTGCTACGGCGTCAAGGAACGCCGCGGCTTCTTCAGGCTCAACGCCGTCTCACTCCTGTTCACGGTCGGCGCCCTCGCCATGCTGCTGCTGGCGATCGCGGCCGTCGTCGTCTTGCCCGTGGTCATGTCGTTCCTGCACGCCGGCCGCTACGGCGAACTCGCCGTCGCTTGGCTGCGGTGGCCGGCATTGCTGCTGATGTTGCTTTTCGGCCTCGCCGCGCTCTACCGGTTCGGTCCCGATCTCGATAATGCGCACTGGCGCTGGATCAGTCCGGGCGCGGCATTCGCAGCCGTCGCCTGGCTTGCCGGGTCGGCCTTGCTGTCATGGTATCTCGCGAGTTTCGCCGATTACGACAAAACCTACGGCTCACTCGGCGCCGGTATCGGCCTGATGATGTGGCTCTGGGTGACGGCAATTGTAGTGCTGGTCGGCGCGGAGTTGAATTCGGAAATCGACGCCCAGGATGTGCCCGGCACCCGACAGACGACAGCATTTTAACGACAGAACGCCATTCATCCCACTCTTGCAGACGAAGTCGCCGCTTGGCCAATCATCACATCGATTCACTTGTTCGAAAACTCAACATCGCTTCAGCTTTGCCTGGCGACGATGTCGAGCTCCTGCAATCCGTGCGCATTACGGTGCGCAATCTGGCTCCCGGCGAAGATCTGGTCCGGGCCGGACAGATCTCGCATATTTCCGCGGTCGTACTGAGCGGCATGGTGTGCCGCTACAACATGCTCGGCACTGGAACTCGCCAGATCATGTCTTTTCACATAGCGGGCGACATTCCGGATCTGCAAAGTCTATTTCTTGAGCGCATGGATCACACCGTCGCCGCGATTGGGCCGGTTACGATGGGTCTTATGCCGCACGAAGATCTTGAGCGCGTCTTCCGCAAGTCTTTCAATCTTGCGTCCCTGATGTGGCGCGAAACGCTGATCGATGCCGCGATTTTCCGCCAATGGATCGCCAATATTGGCGGCCGTCCGGCGCTGGCCGCGATGGCGCATTTGTTTTGCGAATTGATCACCCGCGCCAGGGCGGTCGGGCTGGTCAGCAACGGCAACAGTTATCCTTTGGCGCTGACGCAACAAGATATCGGCGACGCGCTGGGCCTGAGCATCGTGCACGTCAACCGCACGATCAGGAAGCTGCGCGAAATGGGCTGCATCCAGTGGGAGCCAGGGCTGTTGACGGCGGTCAATTGGGACGCGCTCTGCGAAGCCGGCGACTTCGATGCTGCGTACTTGCACACGAAGGCAGGCTAGCGCCTGCGCGCTGCGCAATCGGCACTAGCTGGCGTCGGAAAGGCCGTCAGCCTTCATCACGCGGGCGCGCGATCGTGCAATCTGCTCGGCTTCGCGCAGCCGGCCCAGCGCTTCCTCGGCGATTTTTTCCGGATCGTGCTCGCCGCCATCCAGAACCGTCAGAATGTGCTGGCGTAGCCGCTGCGGCGCAAGACGCCGTTCCGGCAACGTCTGCGGAATACGTTCGAAATCTTCCCATGCCCGGGCGTAGGCGGTCCGAACGATCTGTTCGCGGCTGGTCATGTTTAAATCCCCCGCGTTGCGCGCCCCGACACATCATGGACGCGTCGCGCATACCCATCATTAAACTTTGATACAGCCGGCCTTGTTTCGGATAATGATGCGGCGAAATCTTGGCCGCAATTTTACGGGCGACTTATGACGAACCCCTTCAAGCTGCCGTTTTCCACCGAAAGCGGCGAAATTCCGATCATTGGCTTCGGTACTTCGCCGTTGACCGGCGGAATGACGGCCGATGCCGTCCTGAATGCGCTCAAAACCGGATATCGTCACATCGACACGGGCCGCAAATACGGCACCGAGGACGCGGTGGGAGAAGCGATTCGCAAATCCGGCGTGGCGCGGCAGGATATTTTTCTCGTCACCAAGGTCAGCCACGAAAATTTGCGGCCGAAGGATTTCGCCAAGTCGGTCGACGACAGTCTCGCGGCGCTCAAGGTCGATTATCTCGACCTGCTGATGATCCATTGGCCCAACCCGGCGATTCCGCCGAGTGAATGCATTCCGGCGCTGGCCAAGGCCAAGCGTGACGGCAAGGCGCGGCACATTGGCGTTGCGAATTTCAACATCGCGCTGCTCGACGAGGCGATGGCGATTTCGCCGGAGCCGATCACCGTGTTGCAGGCTGAGTATCATCCCTATCTCGACCAGACCAAGCTTCTGGCGGCGGCACGGCGGCACAAGCTTGTCTTCGTGGCTTATTGCCCGCTGGCGCGCGGGCGCATGTTCGAGGACAAGGTGCTCGGCGACATCGCCAAGGCACATGGCCGGAGCATCGCGCAGGTCGCGCTACGCTGGCTGATCCAGCAAGATGTCGTGGCCATTCCGTTCTCGCAAAATCCGCAGCGCATCGCGAATAATTTCGATGTGTTCGATTTCGAATTGAGCGACGAAGAGATGGCGCGTATCGCCGCGCTCAAGCGGCCCGACGGCCGCATCGCTACGCCGGTCGAGCGCGTTGCCGGCGGCTGGGACTGATTATTCCGGCTGCTTATTCGGGCTTCGCGAGGAACGTCATGCGCCATGGATTATGGCCGATGTTGCGCTCGGCCCGTTTGGCCGAATATCCGGCGGCCTTGAGGTGCGTGAGCATCTCGGCTTCGGTGTAGTGCGACAGGCCGTGCGATTTTTTCAGCCGGAAATAATCCGACAGCAAAATCCGGATCAGGCCGCCGACCGCGGCCCAGAAAAATCCATTCTCGGCGCCGAAGCGTAGCAACGATAAGGCGGCGGCGGGCGAGGCCATCTGCGGCGGCACGATGTCGCCGATGATGACGAGGCCGTCCGGATTCACCAGCCGCCGGAACACGCCGAGCAGCCGGTCAAGTTCGGCGGCGGTCAGATACTGCGCCACCGAATGCATGACGATGAGATCGAATGAGCCTTGCGCTTTCGCCGCGGCTTCGTCCGGTGTCAGCACCGTGATCTTCGAATTGCCGGCGTAGCGCGCGGTCAGCGCGGCGCGCACATTGGGCGCGGCCTCGACCAGCGTCAGATGCGTGGCGGCGGTGGCCACGAGATCGGCGGAAGTCGCTTCGCCGCAGCCGTAATCCAGCACCTGCGCCGAATGTCGCGGCACGTAGCCGCGAATGTCCTCTGCGATGGTGCGGTAATGAACGTCGCGATGACGCTCATTGACGTAAATCACCGAGTGCTTGAAATCGTAGAAGCTGATCCAGTCCATACCAGCCTTGTAATGGCGCTAGCGCCCGCGCGCTAGCGCGTCCTACTTCTTCTTCGCCTTGCGCATCGCGTCGACGAAACGTGTGAACAGGTAATGACTGTCGCGCGGGCCGGGCGAGGCTTCGGGGTGGTACTGCACCGAGAACACCGGCTTGTCCTTGAGCGCGATGCCGCAATTCGAGCCGTCGAACAGCGACACATGGGTCTGCTCGACGTTCTTCGGCAGCGATTCTTTGTCGACCGCGAAGCCGTGATTCATCGATGTGATCTCGACCTTGCCGGTCGTGAGATCCTTCACCGGATGATTGGCGCCGTGGTGGCCCTGATGCATCTTCATGGTCTTGCCGCCGACCGCGATGCCGAGCATCTGGTGACCGAGACAAATGCCAAATGTGGGCGTGCCGGTATCGATCAAGGTCTTGATCACCGGCACGGCGTATTTGCCGGTCTCGGCCGGATCGCCCGGGCCGTTCGACAGAAATACGCCATCGGGCTTGAGCGCCATGATGTCTTCCGACGAGGTTTTGGCCGGCACGACCGTCACCTTGCATCCCGCGCCCGCGAGCAGACGCAGAATGTTGCGCTTGATGCCGTAGTCGACGGCGACGACGTGGAATTCTGGATTTTCCTGGCGGCCGAAGCCTTTGTTCCAGACCCACTCGGTCTCGTCCCAGGTAAAGCGCTGACCGGTAGTCACCTGCGGCACCAGATCCATGCCTTCGAGGCCCGGCCACTCGCGCGCTTCCTTCTTGAGCTTGTCGAGATCGAACTTGCCCTGCTCATCGTGCGCGATCACGGCGTTGGGCATGCCCTTCTCGCGGATCAGCACGGTCAGCGCCCGCGTATCGATGCCGGCCAGCCCGATGATGCCGCGCGCCTTCAGCCAGTCGTTGAGATGGCGCGTGGAGCGGTAGTTCGACGGCTGCGTAATGTCGGAGTGCAGGATGACGCCGCAGGCCCCGGGCCGCGCCGCCATGTTGACGCTCTCGATGTCCTCGTCGTTGGCGCCGACGTTGCCGATGTGCGGGAAGGTGAAGGTGATGATCTGGCCCGCATAGGAGGGATCGGTGAGGATCTCCTCGTAGCCGGTCATCGCGGTGTTGAAGCAGACCTCGCCGGTGGCGGTGCCGGTGGCCCCTAAGCCGAAGCCCTCCAGAACGGTGCCGTCGGCCAATACCAGAAGGGCGGTCGGCTTGGGCTCGGCCCAAGCCCCTGATCCGGGCGTAGTTCCGGTGGAAGGCGCTTGTGTCTGGGTCATGGCCTCTTAGTTGCGTATTATGTACTGAGAGGCAAGGGGCCGATTCACGCCGCCCCCAAGCTTG
>DASYCM010000094.1:0-21761 GCA_036500165.1 Pseudolabrys sp. | reverse complement strand
GAGGCTTCGGCGATGGCCTCTTTGCCGACCTTGATGTTCATGAAAGCGTTTCCTTGTTGGACTAGTTTCTTGCAGCGCCGGAGCTGATCTGGCCGCAGTTGTGCAATATTGGCCGGACCCCGGGGTTACATCAAGCGGGGCGCCTGCCTTATCCGTCAAAGGACTAGTTTCATGATGCGCAAAACGATTGTAGCTGCCGCTCTTCTCGCGTTGCTCGCCGCTCCGGCCCACGCCGCCTCGATCATCGATGAGTGGGCCAATGTGAAGGCGCCCGCGGCACCCGCGCTCAAGCCGGTGACAGTCGAGCCCGCGACGACGGCACTCTTGATGCTCGATTTCATGAACCAGAACTGCGGCCAACGGCCGCGGTGCCTCGCGCAAATTCCGGCCATGAAGAAGCTTCTCGCCGCCGCGCGAGCGGCGAAGATGATGGTGCTCTACAGCTTTATCGCCAACACGACGGGTGCCGATGTCGTGAAGGATGTCGCCCCGTTGGAAGGTGAGCCTTCGGTGCGCTCGGGCCCGGACAAGTTCTTCAAGACCGATCTCGAGAAAATTCTCGCCGACAAGGGGATCAAGACAGTCATTACCGTCGGTACAGCATCGAACGGCGCGGTATTCTCCACCGGGAGCGGCGCCGCTATTCGCGGGCTCAACGTCATCGTTCCGGTCGACGGCATGTCTGCGATCGATCCGGTTGCCGAATACGCGACCGTGCTCAACTTTCTCAGCGCGCCGAGCGTGTCGCAGAAGGCGACGCTGACACGGAGCGATATGATCAAGTTCTAGATCTTGCCGAGGGCCCGCAGGATTTTGTCGGGCGTGAACGGCATGTCGGTCAACGGCGTTGCGCCAAGCGGGCGCAACGCATCGTTGATCGCGTTCATGATACAGGCAGGCGCGCCGGCGGTACCTGCTTCGCCCGCACCCTTGGCGCCGAGTTCGCTGTCGGCGGTGGGCGAGACGACGTGGCCGCACTGGATGTCCGGCATCTCGACCGCCATCGGCACCAGATAATCTGCCATATTGCCGTTGAGCATCTGGCCGCGTTCGTCATAGAGGCACTGTTCGTATAGTGCCGCGCCAATGCCTTGCACGACACCGCCGCGAATCTGCTCATTGACCAGTTGCGGATTGATGATGGTGCCGCAGTCTTCAACGCACCAATGGTCGATCAGCTTGACGAAGCCGGTGTCGGTATCGACTTCGAGATAGCTTGCCTGGATGCCGTTGGTGAAGGCGAAGGGCCAGGCGCGCGGAACATAATGCCGCGTCGCCATTAACTCAGCCTGAAAACCCGGCGGCAGCGTATCGGGACGGAAGTAGGCAACGCGCGCCAGCTCGGCGAGCGTCAGGCGCTCGGCGCCCGACGCTTTGTCGACGACGACGCTGTTGCGGATATCGAGGTCCTCAGGCTTGGCCTGCAACATTGCGCCGGCGACTGCGAGGACGTTGCCGCGCAGCGCCTTGCCGGCCTGCCACGCCGCTTCGCCGCCAATGCCGGCTGCGCGCGAAGCCCAGGTGCCGCCGCCGTACGGCACGTTGTCGGTGTCGCCGGTGACGACACGCACCTTTTCCATCGGCACGCCGAATGATGAGGCGACGCATTGCGCCAGCACGGCTTCGGCGCCTTGGCCTTGTTCGGTGACACCGGAATGGATGGTGATGGCGCCCTGGGAGTCGAGCTTCACCGTCGCGCCGTCTTGTGACGTAATGCGGGCGCCGCCAACGCCGTAGAACGCGGCCGACGGGTTGGTGACTTCGATAAACGAGGCGAAGCCGATGCCGCGATGAATGCCTTTGTCGCGCAGCTTCTTCTGTTCGGCGCGCAGGCCGGCGTAGTTCATCATCGTGTCGAGTTGCCCAAGCGCCTCGTGGTGCGAGAGCTTTTCCAGTTTCAAACCGGATGCCGACTGCGCCGGGTAGGCGTCATCGGCGATCATGTTGCGCCGCCGGATTTCCAGCGGGTCCATGCCGATTTTGGCTGCGGCAAGTTCAACAAGGCCCTCGGTCACGGCCACGGCGATGGGATGGCCGACCGCGCGGTACTGGCACATCACGTTTTTGTTCTGAAAGACGACGCGCGCCTGCGCGCGATAGTTCGGGCAGTTGTACGGTCCGCCGGTCAGGTTGACGACCTGGTTAGCCTCGATGCCGGACGTGCGCGGATAGACGGAGTAGGGGCCAATGCCCGTGAGATCGTCGATCTCGAAAGCGGTGATGGTGCCGTCCTTCTTGACGCCGATCTTGGCTTTGATGCGGTGGTCGCGGGCATGAATATCGGTGACAAAACTCTCGATGCGGTCGGCGACGAACTTCACCGGCCGCTTGAGCAGCTTCGACAGTGCCACGGTCGCCATTTCGTCGGCATAGGTGTGCACCTTGATGCCGAACGAGCCGCCAACGTCCTTGGTCAGAATGCGCACCTGATCCGTCGTCAGGTCGAGATGCTTGGCGAACAGGTCCTGCATCATGTGCGGTGCCTGCGTGCCTTGATAGACAGTCAGGCGTTGCTCGCCGGCGTTCCAGTCGGCGACGATGGCGCGGGGTTCATTGGTGACGCCGGTGTGGCGGCCGGTGCGAAAGGTAGTTTCGATCACCTCGTCCGAGTCCGCGAAAGCCTGATCGACCGTGCCGACGTCGAGCTTGCGCTCGAAACACAAATTATCGCCGAGCAAGGCATGGATGACCGGCGTCTTGGCGTCGAGGGCGGTTTCCGGATCGGTGACAGCGGGCAATTCTTCGTACGTGACGTCGACCAGTTCGCAGGCATCCTCGGCTTCGGCGCGGCTGCGGGCGACCACGGCGCAGACAGCTTCACCCTGCCAGCATGCGACCTCGATGGCGATCGGTGCTTGCGGCGCGGACTTCAGGCCCTTGAGATGCGTCAGCACGCCAACCCAGGGCGTCATCACCTTGGCGAGCTCCTCGCCGGTGATGATGGCGACGACGCCGGATGATTTCTTCGCGGCCTCGGTCACAATCGACTTGATGCGTGCATGCGCATGCGGCGAACGCACGAAAGCGACATGTGTCATGCGGGGCAGGGTGACGTCGCTGACATACGTGCCTCGGCCTTGCGTCAGGCGCTTGATGTTCGGGCGTGGTACCGCGCGGCCGATATAGGAGTTCGGTCGGTCGAGCGCGGTTAGGACGGGTGGAGAGTCATGGACAATCTTCACTTGCCTGCTCCCGCGCGTTGTTGTGCGACGGATTCGACCGCATCGACGATGGCGTGATAGCCGGTGCAGCGGCAGTAGTTGCCCGAGATGTGCTCGCGGATTTCATCGCGGCTCGGTACGCCGCCCTTGGCCAGCAATTCTTGCGCCGCCGTGATCATGCCCGGCGTGCAGAAGCCGCACTGCAAGGCGTTGCGCTGTTCGAAGGCCGCCTGCAGATCGGCGACCTCGCCGGAATCCGAAAGACCTTCGATGGTCTCGACTTTCGCCCCGTCGCATTGCACCGCGAGCATCAGGCAGCCGCGCACGATCTCGCCGTCGACTCGGACGGTACAGGCGCCGCAGACGCCGTGCTCGCAGCCGACATGGCTGCCGGTGAGGCCCAGATCGTCGCGCAAGAAATCCACCAGCGTCTTGCGTGCCTCGACGCGCTCGCTGACGTGTTCGCCGTTGATTGTGAGGATGATATCGAGAGCAAGGTCGCTCATGACCGCGTCTCCATCATTTGTGCCGTAACACGGCGCAGCAATACGCCGGCGAGATGTTTTTTCGTGATGGCAGTGGCTTGCACGTCATCATGCGGATCGAGATCGAGTGCAGCGACAGCAGCATCGATATCGCCGCTGTCCAATGCCGTTTCCGAGTTGCGCGCGCGAAGCGGTGTGTCGCCAACGCCGAAATATGCGAGGCGGACGTCTTTCAGCGTTTTTCCATCGCCGCGTGCGGTCGCGGCAAGACCGACAATGGCGTAATCGCCGTGACGCCGCGCCAGTTCGGCAAATCCGGTGCGCGTATCGCTGCTTGCGGCGGGAATACGAATAGCGGTCAACATTTCTTGCGGACCGAGCGCGGTCTCGAACAGGCCCCTGAAGAAGTCGTGGGCCTTGACGGTGCGCTGGCCTTTTGGCCCGGTGAGTTCGACTTCACCGTCGAGTGCCAGCAGGCAGGCGGGCAGTTCCGCCGCCGGATCGGCGAAGGCAATCGAACCGCCGAGCGTGCCGCGATTGCGGATGGCGGCGTGGCCGATATGCGGCATGGCACGCGCGATCAGCGGGACGCGTTTGGCGATTGTTTCGGAATGTTCGGCGCGAACGTGCCGCACCAACGCGCCGATCTCGACCGCGCCGTTCTTCTCTTCGATCTTGTCGAGCCCGCCGATGCTGTTGATGTCGATCAGTACGCTCGGCGCCGACAGCCGCATGTTGAGGGTGGCGATCAGGCTTTGTCCGCCGGCAAGCAGGCGAGCATCAATATGCTCACCAAGCAGCGCGACTGCTTCGTCGAGCGAGCGGGCCTTTTTATAGGCGAACGGTGCCGGCTTCACTTCCTCCCCCTTTGTTCTCGTTCTTTTTTCTTATTCTGAACAAGAACGGGGGCGTGTCAAAGGGCTGTTGGCCGCACTTCAGTCGTCGTTTTTACGGTTGGTGAAGCGGACATTGCCGAGGCCGGTGCCGATTGTCAGTGCGCCCCAATGCTCAACGTCGGTCATGAACGGGGCTTCGCTCAGGCCTTGCACCACAGCATCATTGTGCATGACGATGGCGGTATCCTCGCTGCCGATCTTGGGAATCGCGGTGTGCAGCAGCAGCGGCAGGTTGAATTTGCTGCTTTCCCAGTTTCCCGGCAAGTTCTGGGCGCCGCGGTCGATGGTGCCGTCCTTCTCGATAATGCCGGGGACGCCGATGCCGATGAAGGGCGCCAGCTTGAATTTTTCGTCTTCCGCCTTGCCGATGAGGGTTTTGAGCATCTTGGCCAGGTTGTCGACGGCGCCCTCGCGGTCGATTTTCTTTTCGTCGGCGTGCCGCCACAGTTCGAATTTCCAGACGCTAGCCTTGGATAGATCCGCCGCCTTCTTCAGGTTGAGGTCGATAACGCCCGCGCGAATGTTCGTTCCTCCGATGTCGACGGCGAGGATGGTGTCGTAGCCTTTGAACAGCCATTTCGGGGCCAGATGCGCGGCGCCGATCAGTCCGGCTTCGTCGGGTTCATTGCGGATGGGCACGAGATCGATCTTGATGCCGTCGGCTTTGAGAATGATCGCGGCGCGCGCAATGCTCAATTCGCCGACGCGGCTGCCGCGAAAACCCCCGCCGATGACGAAGCGTTCGGTGTCTTTCCACGCCTTGAGCTTGAGAAAACGGCGGATGACCAGCGCCAACTCCTGGGCGAATTCCTCCACCGCGCTATGGATCACAGCCGCCGCCTCCAGGCTGTTCTTCGAGAGGCCCTCATCCAGCATTTTTTTGGTGAGCTTCTCGCTCGGCTCGTCGCCGAACGGGTCCTTGCCGTCCTTCCGGTAGAGCTTGCGCCAGTTTTCGACGATATCGCGGAACGCGCCCTTGCTGGCCCGGTCGCCGAGGAAACCCTCGTCGTCCTTTACTTCCACATTGTAGTCGTCGACCTCGACCGCGGGCAGGCGGGCGGCGCCATGAGCGGCAATCATCGGCAGTGTAGAAGTGTCGGACATGAAATTCTCCCCCGGGCGGATAACAACGGCAGACGCGGCGGAAAGTTTCATCGGCGAGATAGGACCCTCGCGAACCAGCGCAAGGCCACGTATAAAGTCGGCAAAATCCTAATCGGGGGGAACGATGTCGAACGAATTCGCAGGAAAAGTCGTGGTAATCAGCGGTGGCAGCCGCGGCATCGGCCGGGGTATTGCGGCGGCATTTGCCGGCGAGGGCGCGCAGACCGTACTGGCGGCGGCCAATCCGGCCACGCTGGCCGAAGGCGCCAAGGTTGTCGCGGCAGCAGGCGGTCCGGCGCCGATGACGGTCGCTGGCGACCTACGTACGCTAGCTGGCTGCGAGCAGGTCTTCGCCGAGGTGAACCAGCGCTTCAAGCGCTGCGATGTGCTGGTCAACAATGCCGGCGCGACCAAGGGCGGCAAGTTCTTCGACCTCGCCGACGATCTGTGGGCCGACGGTTTCGCATTGAAATACCACGCCGCCGTTCGCCTCACGCGTCTGTTCTGGCCGCTGCTGAAGGAAGCGCACGGCAGCATCATCAATATCGGCGGCGGCGCGGCGCGTTCGCCGGGCCCGGAATTTCTTATCGGGGGGTCGGTGAACGCTGCCTTGGGCAATTTCACCAAGGGCCTCACGGCGCTCGGCAATCGCGACGACATCAACGTCAACATCGTTCATCCCGGCACGGTGCAGACCGAACGGCACGATCAACTGGTTGCGAGTTTCGCCAAGGCGCAGAACAAGACCGAGGATCAGGTGCGCGCCGAGCAACTTACCAAGGCCGGTTTGCGCCGTATCGGTCAGCCCGAGGACGTCGCCAATCTCGTCGTGTTCCTCGCCAGCGCCAAGGGACGACACATCCAGGGTACGTCGGTCACCGTCGATGGCGGCGGCACGCCGGGGTACTACTAAACCAACGTCTTCACGATATCGATCGCGCGACGCAGTAGCGTTTGTGACGCTTCGAGCGTACGGAAGCCGGCGTGTGCCGTCAGGGTCACGTTCGGCAACTTGCACAGCGGATTGTCGGCCTTGAGCGGCTCGGCGTGGAACACGTCGAGGCCGGCATGACGGATGTGGCGGCTTTCGATCGCCGCGATCAGGGCGGCTTCATCGACCAGCGCGCCGCGCGCGGTGTTGACGAAAATGACGCCCTTCTTCATGCTTGCGATGCGTCCGGCATTGAGGAAGCCGCGCGTTTCGTCGCCTAGCGTCAGGTTCATCGATACGACGTCGCTGCGCGCCAGCAGGTCGTCGAGTTCGACCATCGGCACCTTGACGTCGGCATGCCTGGTACGGTTCCAGCCGATCACGTTCATGCCCATGCCGGCGCCGATGCGTGCGACTTCACGGCCGATGCCGCCGATGCCGATGACGCCGAGCGTCTTGCCGAGTAGTTGTATCCCTTCATAGGGCTTCCAGGTGCCGGCGCGGATTTCGCGGTCCATGCGTGCCACGTCGCGCGCGGCCGCGACTATCAGCGCAATCGAATGCTCGGCGACCGCCGTGTCGCCATAACCCTTGATGATGTGGACCTTGATGCCGCGGTCGGTCAGTTCGCCGACATTCATGTAGCTCGCAGGGCCGGTGCCGAGAAACACGATGTGCTTGAGTTGCGGGCACTGCGCCACCAGATCGGTCGGCATATAAGAGTGGTCGTCGATGGCGATGTCATAGCCTGCGACGATGCGCGGCAAATCTTCGCGCGCGAACGGCTTGCGGTTGACATCGATGGCGGGATCGTTCGGCTTGACGACACTGGCCCAGACCGGCCCGAGTTGATCGTTGCAATCGAAGAAAATGGCTTTCATGGCGGTTCCTCGGCCGCTTTTGTTGAATGAAGTTTGGTGCGTAGGTCAAGCCCGGCGCGTAAAATACGTGCGTTGACGCCACCGCGGGCCCGGAATACACGCTGCGGGCCCTGAAAGGGCCAACGGAAGTTTCGATGAAACTTGCAAGTTATAAAGTGCGGGGGCGCGAGAGTTTTGGCGCCGTCATCGGCAATGGCCAAGGCGTGGTCGACCTCAAGCCGCGGCTTGGCCCGCACTTTGCTTCGACGCTCGATGTGCTGCGTCATGAACAGGGACTTGATCTCGCCCGCGATGCTATGCGCGGCGTGCGCGCCGATTTTTCCGTGACGGAAGTGGAATGGCTGGCGCCGATTGCGTCGCCTGAAAAAATCCTGTGCATCGGTATCAATTATACCAACCGCAATGCGGACTACGGCGACGCCGAGGCGCCGAAATATCCGAGCATGTTCTATCGTGCACCCGGATCGCTCGCTGCGCACGAACAGCCTATGGTGAGGCCGCGTGAATCCGAGCAGCTCGATTACGAAGGCGAGATCGCGCTGGTGATCGGGCGTGCTGGGCGCCGGATTCCGCATGGCGAGGCGCTCGATTATGTTGCCGGTGTCACACTGTGCAACGAAGGCACGATTCGCGACTGGGTTCGTCACGGCAAGTTCAATGTGACGCAGGGCAAGAATTGGGATCTGACCGGCAGCATCGGCCCCTGGATAGTTACCACAGATGAAATCGATCTGACGAAGCCGCTGCATATTACGGTGAAGCTCAACGGCGAGATCACGCAGGACGATACCACTGCGAGCATGATCAAGTCTTTTGCCGATCTGATTGCCTATGTCAGTACCTTCATGACGCTCAAACCCGGGGATATCATCTCCACCGGCACGCCGGTCAAGCTTGGGCCTAAATCCGAAATGCCAACTTGGCTCAAGCCCGGCGACGTCGTTGAAATCGAAGTGCCGGCAATCGGCGTGTTGCGCAATAGCGTGGTAATGGAAGCATGAGCGACGAAAAAAAGATTGAAAAAGCAGCTTGCATCATCGCTTGGCCGGCGGGGCATTCGCGCTCGCCTCTGATCCATAATTACTGGGCGCAGAAATATAATCTTCCTGTCGAGTACCGGCGCGAGGCCGTGCCGCCGGAACAGCTCATCCAATTCGTGTCGCAACTGCGCGACCGTGGCTATGTAGGCGCGAACGTCACCGTGCCGCATAAAGAGAAAGTCATGACGCTGTCGGAGCCGGACGAGCGCGCTCGCGCGGTCGGCGCCGCCAACTGCCTTTGGTATGATAAAGAAGGCACGCTGCGCTCGACCAACACCGACGTTGCCGGATTCCTCTCCAATCTCGATGCGGCGACGCCGGGCTGGGATCGCGGGCTCGAAAGCGCGGTGGTGCTCGGCGCCGGTGGCGGCGCGCGCGCCGCGATATTCGGACTGTTGCAGCGTGACGTCGGCCGCGTTTACGTCGTCAACCGCACGCTGGAGCGGGCGCAGGCATTGAACAAGAAATTCGGTTCACGGGTCATTGCCGCGGGCTGGGATGAGACGACCGGCCTGCTGGGCGGCGCGGGTCTGCTGGTGAACACGACGACGTTGGGCATGGTCGGCCAGCCGCCGCTGTCGATCAATCTTCGCTGCCAGGCGTCGCTGGTGGTGGCGGACCTCGTTTACGCGCCGCTCATCACGCCGCTGCTGGCGTTGGCGAAGGATAAGGGCCTGCGCAGCGCCGACGGACTCGGCATGTTGCTGCATCAGGCGGTGCTCGGCTTTGAGCGCTGGTTCGGCGTTAAACCGGAAGTGACGGCGGAACTCCGGGCATTGGTCGAAGCCGATTTGCTGGCCGGTGCGCCAAAGCCGGTGGTGCCGGAAGCGAAGCCGAAGGCTGCACCAAAGCCCGGAAAACCGCGTCGGAATAATTAACCGGGTGAGGGGTTTATCTCCCCGATGGCGACGCAAAAGATGGCCGCTTGGGAGATCGTAATGCACAAATTGAATATGACGCGCCGTTTTGGTTATGCTGTGGCATTGGCCGCGATTGTTTTCACGATCAATATTGCGCAAGCACAGCAACCGGCTCGCATTCGTGGCCAGATCGAAAAGGCCGATGGTTCGATGCTGGCGCTCAAGACCCGTGATGGCGCCATGATGAACGTCAAGGTCGCCGATGATGTCCGTGTCGCGGCGCTCAACAAGGCGACGCTCGCCGATATCAAGCCGGATTCGTTCATTGGGATTGCCGGCGTGCCGCAGGCCGATGGCAGCATCAACGCCTATTCGATCCACATCTTCTTGCCGGCACAGCGCGGTGTGGTTGCCGACCGTCACGGTGATTGGGATGGCCGTCCGAACAGCACCATGACCAACGGGTATGTCGCGAATTCGGTCGTCGCCAAAGACGGCGAAACGTTGACGGTCAAGTACAAGGACGGGGAGAAGAAGATCAACGTCACTAAAGATACTGTGATCGCCGCGGTGGCTCCAGGCAACAAAGATGAGTTGAAAGCCGGTACGCCGATCATCATCATGCAGTCCGAAAAGTCCGGCGACGGTGTCACCGCGAAGAACATTTATGTCGGCCGCGGCGCTCCGCCGGCGATGTGAATTCGCTTCGGTGAGATCTGCCACCGGGATGTGACGATCTTTAACAAGGAGACCTGCATGCGTAAGGCAATCTGGATTCTCGGTATGGCCGGTCTGGTGCTGGCGAGCACGGCAAGCTTCGCCCAGCAGCCGCAAACCATGCGCGTGCGAGGTACTGTCGAGAAAGTCGACGGCTCGGTGTTGACCGTCAAGTCGCGTGGCGGCGAGACGCTGACGATCAAGATGGCCGACAATGTCAATGTCGTGGCTTTGGTGAAGGCATCGCTCGCAGACATCAAGCCCGGATCGTTCGTCGGTTCGGCTGCGCTGCCGGAGGCCGATGGCAGCTTCAAGGCCCTCGAAGTGCATATCTTCCCGGAATCGATGCGCGGCACTGGCGAGGGCGACCGGCCCTACGATGCCAAGCCGAAGAGCACCATGACCAACGGTACGGTTGGCGTTAGCGCGAATGCGACCGGCACCGTTGGCAACGACGTTGCCAAAGCAGGCGGCGGCACGACGCTGACGATCAAGTACAAGGAAGGCGAGAAGAAAATCGACGTTACGCCGGAGACGCCGATTGTCACTTATGCTCCTGGCACCAAGGACGAGCTTAAGCCGGGAGCCGCGATCTACATTACGGCTGCGACCAAAGAGGCGGACGGCACATTATCGACCGGCCGTATTAATGTCGGCCGGGGTATCGTTCCGCCAATGTGATTTAGGTTTTCCGCGAAAGTCCCGCCCGTCGGGTTGGCGCATGCGCCGAGCCGCGGGCGGTGACGTCAAGGTCGCCGGCCAGTTCCGGCATTTCGTGCAATAGCCGCTCCAGCCGGCTGCCTCTGGCCCGGATTTCCCGCGGGTCATCGTCGACACAGCGGCGCACTTCGTCGGCATGTGACAGATTGTGGATGTCGGCGCCGTGGTCGGCCAATTGTGCGAGCCATGGCGTGAAATCCTCCAACGTGTCAGCGACAACGTGAATCACGCCGGATTCCGACTGCACCGAGCCGCTGACCGAAATATAGCGCGCGCCGAGCACAATAGGGCGCACGCGTTCGAACACTTTCGGCCAGACAATAATATTGGCGACCGCGCTCTCGTCTTCGATGGTGATGAAGACCACGCCATTGGCCGAGCCCGGCCGCTGCCGGCAAGTGACCAAGCCTGAAATTTTTACCCATGTACCGGTCTTGAGGGTGCGCAGCGCCTCGTTACGCCGGATGCCGTGCTTCGACAGATCGGCACGCAGGAATTGCGACGGGTGCGCGCGTAATGACAACCGGAGGAAGCGATAGTCGTTGATAACTTCCTCGCCGAGCGGCATCGGCGGCAGAGCGACATCGGGTTCGCTGTTTCTGCTGGAGGCATTGGTGGGAGAAAACAGCGGCAGATCGTCGTTGCTGTCTCCGACGCGGCCGAGTGCCTTGGCCGCCCACAGGGCTTCGCGCCGTGTGAGGCCAAGTGAATGGAAGGCATCGGCGTCAGCTAGGCGCTCCAGCACGCGTGGCGACAGGCCTGTGCGCAGCCAGACGTCGCGGACGGAGTCGTAACCTGTGCCGCGTTTTGCAGCGATCAGGTTGGCGTCGTTTTCGCTGATCCCTTTTATCTCGCGCAGGCCGAGTCGCAGCGCATGCGTCGTTTGAATGTCATTCCTCATGCTGCAATGTAGATCATGCAGATGCTCGGCGGCGCGTCGGCCTGGTTCCAATGTCGAGTCCCGATCGGAATGATTGACGTCTGGTGCGCGAACTTCGACGCCGTGTTCGCGTAGGTCGCGCACGATCTGCGCCGCCGAATAGAAGCCCATGGGCTGGGCGTTGAGCAGGGCAGCGGCGAATACATCCGGGTAACGGCACTTCAGCCAGGCTGACGCATAGACGAGCAGTGCGAAGCTGGCGGCGTGGCTTTCCGGAAAGCCGTATTCGCCAAAGCCTTCGATTTGTTTGAAGCAACTTTCGGCAAATCCTCGTCCGTAGCCGTTGGCCAGCATGCCGTTGACCATCTTGTCGCGGAATGTGCCGATGGTGCCGGTGCGTTTGAAGGTCGCCATGGCGCGCCGTAACTGATCGGCTTCGCCAGGTGTAAAGCCGCCCGCGACGATGGCGATCCGCATTGCCTGTTCCTGAAAAAGAGGGACGCCCTCTGTTTTAGAGAGCACCGCTTTCAGTTCGGGAGAGGGGTAAGTCACAGTCTCCAACCCCTGCTTACGACGCAGATAAGGATGCACCATGCCGCCCTGGATCGGTCCTGGGCGCACAATCGCGACTTCGATGACGAGATCGTAAAATTTCTGGGGTTTGAGCCGCGGCAGCATGGTCATCTGCGCACGGCTTTCGACCTGGAATACGCCGAGCGTATCCGCGCGACATAGCATGTCGTAGACCGGCTTTTCCTCGCTCGGGATCGAGGACAGATCGTAGCGTGACGTCGTGCCGTTTGCGGTATTGGATGTGGAGGTCCGGAGGTTGCCCGGATAGTGCTGCTGCATCAGGTCGAAAGCCTTGCGGATGCAGGACAGCATGCCGAGGCCAAGCACATCGACCTTGAGAATGTCGAGGGCGTCGAGATCGTTCTTGTCCCATTCGACGAAAGTGCGGTCGGGCATCGCGCCATTGCCAATTGGCATTACTTCGTCGAGCCGGCTGCGCGTGATGACAAAGCCGCCGACATGTTGCGACAGATGACGCGGAAAGCCGTTTATTTCCTTGGCGAGAGCGATGATCTGCTTGACGCGTGGACTGTCGAGGTCGAGCCCGGCGCGGGCAATATCGTTCTGCTTCACCGCGCCGCCGCCTGCGCCCCAGATGGAGGATGAGAGCGCGCCGATGGTGTCTTCGGATAAGTCGAAGACCTTGCCGACCTCGCGGATCGCCGAGCGGCCGCGGTAACAGATCACGGTGGCGGCGATACCGGCGCGATCCCGGCCGTATTTATCGTAGATGTATTGAATGACTTCTTCGCGTCTTTCGTGCTCGAAATCGACGTCGATGTCTGGCGGCTCCTCGCGTTCCGTCGAAATGAAGCGCTCGAAGAGCAAATCATTCTCAGCCGGATCTACTTCGGTGATGCCGAGGCAATAACAGATAGTGGAATTGGCTGCGGAGCCGCGGCCTTGGCAGAGAATGTTCTGCGAACGTGCATATTGGACGATATGATTCACGGTGAGAAAGTAGGGCGCGTACCTCCGCTCTGCGATCAGCTCAAGTTCGTGTGCGATGGCATTTCGTACTTTCTCCGGCACTCGCTTCGGATAGCGTCGTTTTGCTCCTTCATGGGCGAGATGGACCAGCGCTTCCTGTGGCGAGGCAAAGCCTGTGACCTGTTCGTCGGGATACTCTTGTCCCAATTCATCGAGCGAAAAGGCGAGAGCCTCCGACAGCGCCAGTGTTTCCTCGATGGCTTCCGGCGCGTCACGGAACAGACGGAGCATTTCCGCCGGCTGCTTTAGGAAACGTTCGGCGTTGACGGCGAGCTTGCGGCCGGCGCGGTCGATGGTTGTTTTCTCGCGGATGCATGTCAGGGCGTCGGCCAGCGGGCGCCGGTCGGGATGATGGAAGTGTACATCGTTGATAGCGATCAGTGACACCCGTGCTTCGCGCGCGGTCTCGCGTAATTGCAGCAGCCGTTTCCGGTCTTGTCCGCGATAAAGCATCGAGGCGGCGAGCCGTACGCGGTTGGGTGCGTGGCTGCGGAGCTTCGAGAGAAATGCGGCGTTACCGCCCATTGCAATCATCTCCAGCCCAAACGAATGCGCGATGAGATCGTCGAGGTGCAGAATGCATTCGCCTTTCTTGCCGCGCAGATTGCCGAGCGTGAGCAGGCGTGTGAGCCTTCCCCATCCGGCGCGGTCGCGCGGAAAGGCAAGGATGTCCGGCGTGCCGTCGGCAAAGACGAGCCGTGCGCCCGGATGATAGTTCAACGGCAGCTTGTTTTCGCGCTTGGCCAGATGTGCGCGCACCACGCCGGCGACGGAATTGCGGTCGCACAGGCCGAGGCCGGCGAGCCCGAGATGGGCCGCCTGCATCATCAGCTCTTCAGGATGCGACGCCCCGCGCAGGAACGAGAAGTTCGACGTCGTGGCGAATTCGAGATAACGCATTAAACACTCTCATACTCACCCGAAACTGCCGTGCAGGAACCAACTCGGCGGTGAGGTGCCCGGTACGAAATCGCGATAGAGCCCGGCGCGGAATAGCCAGAAGCGCAGACCCATTTTGTCCTCGACGCGGAAGTAATCGCGCGCGGGGGCGCCATGTTCGCTCCACCACGCGCCCTCGATGCGCTCGGGTCCTTCGGCGGCGATCACCTCGTGTAATGCGCGCCGCCAGCGAAAGCGCAGCGGCGGTCCATCTGGCACTTCGGCAACCGCTTCGATCGGTTCTGGCCGCGCCAGTAGCCGCAACGGCCGCGGCGCGAGTTCGGCCTCGGTGCGATGGCGGCGGAACGCGGTCCAACCGTCGCTAGTTTTTATCTGCGCCGGTACGGTGATGGCGGCGATTTCGGGAATGTGGCTGTCCTGCGCGATCAAGCGGCGTACGCGCTGCGCACCGAGTCGTGCGCTCAGGCGGTCGACCAGCCGGTCCATCTCGACTCTGTCTTCGGCGTTACCGATGCCGATCTGTTCGGGCGGGGCCGCTTCCGCCACCGTCATCGACAGCCGCGCCATGTCGAAACCGAAGCCCGGATCGAGCGCATCGGCCAGGACTACCAGCCGCTCGGCAAACAGAGCGCGTATGCTGGGCGGATCGCGTAACGGCCGCGACGTACCGGCGGCGAGCCGGCGCACCTCGCCATCGGTGCGGAATAAAGCAAGTTCGATGCGCCGCGCGCCGTCGCCGCGCCGCTCCAGCGCAAAGGCTAAACGTGCCGCCAGTTTCTCGACGGTGCCGAGCACATCTTCCTCGCGTCCGATCGGTTCGGCAAAGCGCTCCTCGGCGACATAGGGCGCGACCGGTAGCCGGGGGTTAAGCGGCTCATGCTCGCGGCCGAGAGCGCGATCGAGTTGGCACAGCAGTTCATCACCGAAGCGCGCAGTCAGCGGACTGCGTGGCAGATCGATGATGTCACCGATAAGTTTGAGGCCGACGCGCGCCAGCGATGCCACGATGGAAGGCGTCAGCCGCAATGCGGCAAGCGGTAATGGACACAAAATCCTGCGCTCGTCGCCATTGGCATAACTCGCAGGTCGGCCGTAATGCGCAGCGGCCCAGGCAGCGCCGATGGTGCCGGTGATGGCGAGCGAAAGGGTAAAGCCGGCGCGTTCGAGACGCCCGGCAAGATCGGTAACCAATTTGCGCTCGCCGCCATAGAGATGCGTGCAGCCGGTGATGTCGAGCAGCAGCCCATCCGGCGCATCGCAGGCGACCAGCGGTGTATAGCGCGAACACCAGTCGGCGATGTTTTCCAGAAGAGTCGCGTCGGCCTCGACGTCTTCCGGCACGACATCGAGTGCGGGATGCATGGCGCGCGCCTGCGCCAGCGCGATGCCGACGCGCAAACCACGACGTTCCGCTGCGTCGTCGATGGCGACTAGTAATTCAGCATTGCCGCGTTTGCCGCTGACGGCGAGCGGCGCGGTAAGCAAAACTTCAGGCGACGTAGCGAGACGACGTCTGACGACGCGGTCGGTCGAGAGCCGGCGCAGCCACAGGCAAAGCAGGCGCTGCGAGGACGAAGCGTCCATCGGTATCACTCCATTCGAGAATCCAGGATGAGGTAGGGCCGCGACGATTGCGTGTGAGATGCGTGGCAAAACGCGGTGCACCGAATTGATACGTGTGCGGATGCGATGACGGCGCGGCGCCGACGATCCAGCGCGTCGCGGCGGTAGAGGCATCACCGCCGGGCTTGGCGCGCAGCAGCAGAGCCAGCGCGCCGCTATCGCCCGCGGCGAGCGACAGCCGCCGTACGGCGACTGCGTCGAGCGCGCCGTGACGTATCTCCCCGATCACCGCGCCGATGGCTCGGCAGCGCAGGGCTTCCTCCATCGCCCACAACAGATCGCGCGGCCGCGAAACGACGATCGTCAGCAGCCGCTCGGGCATGAGCTTGAAGGCATCGAGGCCGGGCCCGTAAGGTCCGCCGCTTTCGATGCACGCCATGTCCTCGGCGACCCACAGGACGCGTGTAGAAGCGGGCATTAGCCCCAGTGTGAAGGCGGTAGCGGCAGCAAGGTGTGCTTCGGCCGGTGCCGCGATCTCATGCAGCGCGCCACGCGCCAGACCGCCGCCGAGCACGTCATCGATAGCCGCGATGCCGAGCGGCAGGGCACCTAGACTGTCCTCGAGTCCGGCAGGCTTTTGCAAAGCTTTGAGCTGCTGGCGCAATTGTTCGAGCATCGATCAAGCCTTTGCCAACGCAATACAATTTGGCCCATGGCAACGCAGGGCACGATTTTATGTTCACTATTTGTTCTAGTGTGGACCCCGGCTCTAGGACCGTCAAGCCGCAAGGGGAGGGAGGCGCGGACCGCGCCGGCACCATGCCTAGAGTGGTAGGTCTCTTCGCTCGCGCCGGATACCTTCCGGAACCGAATCCGGACGGTCTGTCAGGCGTGGTGACGGAGGTGATGAACACGGAGGTCAGGCGTTCCGTTCCAGCATCGCCCGGCCGAGCGGCGTCAGCGCAAGGCGCGACTGCTGCATGTTGCTACCGTTTTCGAAATGCACGAGCCCGTCGGCAATCGCGTCTTCCCAGATCGACAGATGCGGGCAACTGCGGCGCCAGGATTCGGCGTCGGCATAAGTGCGCGGCGCCTCGTCGACCCAGACGAGGAATTGTTGCGTCAATGCGTGCGCGGCGGCTTGCATGGCGAGAAGCTCATTACACCCGCGCGCGATCGATTTCAAACGGCAGCCGGCTGCTCGACAGTGGTGATCTCGATTTTCGATTCCAACGTCTTGTGCACCGGGCACTTGTCCGCGATTTCCATCAGCTTCCGGCGCTGCTCGGCGTCGAGATTGCCTTCCAGCGTGATGGCGCGATCGATGTGATCGAGCATGCTGATTTTGGTGTCACAGGTTTCGCAATCCTTGGCGTGGATTTTGGCGTGGCTCAGCCGCACCGACACGTTATCGAGCGGGATTTTCTTGAAGTCGGCATAAAGCCGGATCGTCATCGAGGTGCAGGCGCCTAAGCCCGCGAGTAGAAAATCATAAGGTCCCAGACCGGAATCCATTCCACCCTGCTTAACCGGTTCGTCGGCGAGCAGACGGTGTGGTCCGGTCAGGATTTCCTGCTGAAATTTTCCACCATGGGTTTCGCGCACCAGCACCAGACCGTTGTCGACCTCGGCTTCGGCCATAACCTCTGGCTGTTCGAGATAACGTCCGGCCCAGGCCGCAATGACATTGGCAACATAAATTGCGTCATCCTTCTTGCTCAACAGGTGATCGGCGCCGGCGAGTGACACGAAACTCTTGGGATGCTTGGCCGCGCCGAAAATGTGCGATGCGTTGTCGATGCCAACCAGATCGTCCGTGGGCGAGTGAAACACCAGCAACGGCTTGTGCAGGTTGGCGAGGCATTCGTCGAGTTTCTTCTCGGTTACGTCGTCAATGAATTCACGTTTGATCGTGAAAGGGCGCCCGGCGAGCGAAACGTCGACCTTGCCCTCCTGCTGGATGGTATCGACGCTGTCCTTGAACAGCCCAACGACATGGCTCGGCCCGAAAGGCGCGGCGATGGTCACGACCGCGCGTGCGTCGGGAATACGGTGCGACGCTGCGAGCACTGCACAGCCGCCGAGACTATGGCCGATCAGGATCGCCGGCGTTCCACGAGTCTTGCGCAGGTGGTCGGCCGCCGCGACCAGATCGTCGACGTTTGACGAGAAATGCGTATTGGCAAATTCGCCCTCACTGCTGCCGAGGCCAGTAAAGTCGAACCGCAGCGCCGCAATACCGTTGATAGTCAGACGCTCAGCGATGCGTTTGGCGGCGATGTTGTCCTTGCCGCAGGTAAAACAGTGCGCGATCAGCGCGTAAGCTGTCGGCTTGCCGAGCGGCAGATCGAGCATGGCGGCTAGCTGCTCGCCTTTTGCGTTCGGGAAATTGAAGCATTCGCTGCGCATATCGGCCTCATAGGTTCGTCATCGATGGCTTCTATGTATACTCCTTGACGGCCGCCCGCCCGGCCATGACACAAAAGTGACTGTGGCTTGACTGTGCTGGTATGCTGTCGCCGCTGGTCAGGAGATAACAATGGCTCTTATCGATACTCGTTTCGACCAGATGTTTCCAATTCTGGATGCCGTGCATCTGGAAAGCGCCAAACGTTTTGCCAGTGGTGCGGCACGTGAATTCAAGCCCGGCGAAGTCGCCTATGATGTAGGCACGCGCAATGCGCCAGCCTGGTTGGTGCTCGATGGTGGTCTCGAAATAGTGCGGCGCGATGGACTGCACCACGAATCCTCCGTCATCTCGCTAAGCGCCGGTCAGTTCTCGGGCGAAGTCAGCCAGCTCAGCGGCTACGGCACCATTGCGTCTGGCCGCGCCGGTCCGGACGGCTGCACGGCGATGCCATTCGACGCCCCGCATATCCGCGCACTGATGGTCGGCTCCGCTGAACTCGGCGAGATCATGATGCGCGCGTTTATTCTGCGCCGTGTCGCGCTCATTCAGGAAGGGGGCTCTGGCTCGTTACTGATCGGTCATCCGAATTCACCAGCCCTTTTGCGCCTTCAGGGTTTTTTGGCGCGTGCGGGATATCCCTGCACGGTGCTCAACGTCGAGGCTGACGAAGAAGCGCGTGCCGCGGTCGAGCGTTTTGGCATTCTTGAACATGAATTGCCGCTCATGATCTGTCCGAACGGCGAATTTTTGAAGCATCCAAGTGACGCCGAGGCCGGCGCCTGTCTCGGCATTACACCAGAGCTCGACCCCAAGAAGATTTATGATGTTGCTGTCGTCGGCGCGGGACCTGCGGGACTTGCAGCGGCGGTCTATGGCGCTTCAGAGGGGCTGTCGATGATCGTCCTGGATCAGCGTGCTTTCGGCGGTCAGGCCGGTGCGTCGGCACGCATTGAAAACTATCTCGGTTTTCCGACCGGTATTTCCGGCCAAGCGCTTGCAGGCCGCGCCTTCAATCAGGCGCAAAAGTTCGGCGCCGAGATTGCCATTCCGCTCCAGATCGCGCGCCTCGATTGCGACTCATACGAACGCAATCCGAACGCTCCTTTCCGTCTCGAGATCGGCGACACCGGCGCAGCCGTGCAGGCTCACGTCGTGATTGTCGCTTCGGGCGCGCGCTACCGGCGGCCGGCGATCGGCAATCTCGCAGACTTCGATAACAATGGTATTTCCTACTGGGCATCACCCATCGAAGCAAAGCTTTGCGAAGGTGAGGAGGTCGCGCTGATCGGTGGCGGCAATTCGGCCGGGCAGGCGGTGGTGTTTCTCGCGCCGAAGGTCAAGCATTTGCATCTGATCGTGCGTGGCAGTGGACTCGAGGCCAGCATGTCGAAATACCTTATCGATCGCATTAAAGCCCTGCCGAATGTTACCCTGCATACCGAAACCGAGATTGCTGCGCTCTCCGGCGATACATCCGGGCTTGCATCCGCGACGTTTCGTGATGGCAAGAACGGAAAGGACAAGACCTATCCGCTACGGCATGTTTTCTTGTTCATTGGTGCCGATCCCAATGCCGAATGGCTCGACGATTGCGTGGAGACTGACGAAAAGGGTTTCGTCATCACTGGTACGAGCTTTGCCGAAGACCAAGGTCGGCCGCCGTTTGCGTTGGAAACGAGCACGCCCGGAATCTTTGCTATCGGTGACGTGCGCGCCGGCTCGACCAAACGTGTCGGTGCGGCGATCGGGGAGGGTGCTGCGGTGGTAGCTCAGATCCATCAGGTACTGGCGCTCGCTGCCGCACCTGCAGGGGCTGAGAAAAAGCGGGCTTAGCTGGCGCAAAACTTGCTTCTGTTTTGGACGTAGTTTTTACGCACAGGAGCATCTCATGAAGCGGGCCGACCTGACCGAAAAGCTCATCGACATGAGGCGCGAGAAGGGCTGGACGTGGAAATACGTCTGCGAGCAGATCGGCGGCATGTCGCCGGTGCTCATCGTCGGCGCCATTCTAGGCCAGCACAAGTTGACCAGGCCTCAGGCCGCCAATGCCGCCAAGCTGTTCGGCCTCTCGAAGGTCGAGGAGACGATGATGAACGAGGTGCCGATGCGCGGCACCGCGACGCCGATGCCGCCGACCGATCCACTGATCTACCGGCTCTACGAGCTGGTGCTGGTCAACGGTCCGGCGATGAAGCTTCTGATCGAGGAGGAGTTCGGCGATGGCATCATGTCGGCGATCGACTTCGACATGACCATCGACCGCCAAGCGGACCCCAAGGGAGACCGCGTCAAGCTCGGCATGACCGGCAAGTTCCTGCCGTTCAAATACTACGGCGCCACCGGCAACCAGCAGGCTTATGGGTTCAAGGAGGAGTAAAGTTCCTCAATGCGATCAGGCGCCACTGTTGGCGGGAATACTCGCCGATTGAATCTCGCCAGTCTTGATCAGGATCAAAGACGCGCCCGGCCCGGCGTTGCAAAAGTCCGTCTTCAATTGGCGGGGGGACGGGTGAAAGGGGCTTCGATCGGGGATCGAGGCTCCTTTCCTCATTCAGGCCTTCTGAATAAGGCGACGGCATCTCTGTGGTGGCGGGGCGGTTTCAAATCTGTGCCTATTAGACAAGGCGCGGCGACCGTCCCATATATGCTCCCATGAAAAAGCATCTGGGCTTCCTCTCCTTCGGTCACTGGACGCCGTCGCCGCAGTCGAAGGTGCGCACGGCGTCCGACGCGCTTTTGCAATCCATCGAACTTGCGGTCGCGGCGGAAGAGCTCGGTCTGGATGGTGCGTATTTCCGCGTTCATCATTTCGCGCGCCAGCTCGGCTCGCCATTTCCGCTGCTCGCAGCCTGCGGCGCGCGCACGAAGAAGATCGAGATCGGCACCGCGGTCATCGACATGCGCTACGAGAACCCGCTCTACATGGCAGAGGATGCGGGCGCGGCCGATCTCATCAGCGGCGGGCGTCTTCAATTGGGCATCTCGCGTGGCTCGCCGGAGCAGGTGATCGACGGCTTCCGCTACTTCGGTTACGTGCCGGCCGAAGGCACGACCGAAGCCGACATGGCGCGCGGCCACACCGAGGTGTTTCTCGACGTGTTGCGCGGCGAAGGTTTTGCCAAGCCCAATCCAAACCCGATGTTTCCGAACGCGCCGGGCCTGTTGCGGCTCGAGCCGCATGCACCGGGATTGCGCGAGCGCATCTGGTGGGGCGCCGGCACCAATGCGACGGCGGAATGGGCAGCGAAGTTGGCTATGAATCTGCAGAGCTCGACGCTCAAGATAGACGAGAGCGGCAAGCCGTTCCATGTCCAGCAGGCCGAGCAGATCAGGCTCTACCGCGCGGCGTGGAAAGCGGCAGGTCACGCGCGTAAGCCGCGGGTGTCGGTGTCCCGCAGCATCTTCGCGCTGGTCGACGACCGCGACCGCATGTATTTCGGTGGCGACCAGAGCCAGGACCAAGTCGGCCTTCTAGGCGGCAGCGAGCGCGCCATTTTTGGGCGGAGCTATGCCGCAGAACCGGACGTGCTGGTAGAGCAGCTTAAGAAGGACGAGGCCATCGCCGAGGCCGACACGTTGCTGCTCACCGTGCCGAACCAACTCGGCGTCGACTATAATGCCCACGTCATCGAGGCAATCCTCAAGCACGT
>DASYCM010000093.1:0-15590 GCA_036500165.1 Pseudolabrys sp. | reverse complement strand
GCAATTGTCTTCACGCACGAACTTGAAGCGCTCGCCGAGCACCTGGCAGTACTCTTCGATCGGCTTCCACATCGCCGGGTCGGGCGTGTTGTTGATGACCAGCACGACTTCAAAATTCGGATATTCAAGCGCGGCGAGAGCATCGAGCGTCTGCTTGAGCATCTCCGGCGGCTCGCGATAGGCCGGGACGTGGATCGAGACTTTCGGCGTCGGGCCTTCCGGAACCAGGGAAGGCGAATTGATCAGGCGGCGCGGCGTGCGGCCGAAAGCGATCTGCGCAATTTCTTCGACGCGGGCGAGGGCGATGACGATAAGCGGAATCAACAGCACCGTGCCAAGGCCGAGTGCGAAGGCCGTTCCCCACAGGAAATAGTGGCCGTTCCAATAGGCGAACACCGCGGCGAACCAGGCGCCAACACCGTTGGCGGCGGCTGACAAAATGACTGCTTGCCGGACCGTTACCGTGCTGGCCGACAGGATCGGTAGTGACAGCAGGATGCTCAGCAGCAGCGCTACGCCGGCAAGACGCCAGTGGTCGGGATCGGTGAGGGTGCCGGTCCATTCGAACTTGGCATGGCGAGAGGCGTCGAGCATGCCCCAATAAGGGCCGACGCCGCCTTCGTTGAATTTCCAAGGCTGATCGATGGCTTCAACGATGTTGTAGTCGATGCCGTAGGCTTCGGCGCGCGATACGAAATCGCGCAGCACGACGGCCTGCTCGATGCGGCCCGGATTGGCGTTCTTGAAGTTGTAACCCGCGCTCGGCCAGCCGAACTCGGCGATCACGATACGCTTGCCGGGATAACGGCGGCGCAAGTCTTCATATTCGCCGATCGCTGTGTCGACCGCGCTCTTTTCAGACACGCCGTTCCAGTAGGGCAAGATGTGAACGGCCATGTAGTCGACGGCTGAGACCAATTCCGGATGGTCGCGCCAGACGCTGAAGATTTCGCCGGTCGTGACCGGAACCGAAACGTTCCGCTTCACGCGCTGAATGTACTGGATCAGCTCGTTGACCTTGATGTCGTCGCGATACACCGTTTCGTTGCCGACGACGACGCTCGAGATATTGCTGTGGCGTTTGGCGAGATCGATGACGTTACGGATTTCGCGCTCGTTGCGATCCTTGTTCTTGTCCAGCCAGGCGCCAACGGAGACGCGCAAGCCGTTTTCGGCCGCGACGGCTGGCACCAGCTCGACGCCACCCGTGGATGAATAGGTACGAATCGCGCGCGTCATCGGCGCGAGCTGCTTCAGGTCGGAGCGAACCCGTTCGATGCTGACTTTGCCATTGGCATCCGGGTTCACGCTTCCTTCGAAGGGTGAATAGGAAACGCTGGCCAGTTGGCCGTCGTAATTAGGAGCGGAAATGTGGTTCTGGGCTAAAGCCCACAACCCAGCATGCACGCACGCCACAAAGGCGATTACCGCAGCAACGGTGCGCATCTACTCACGACCAAATGGGGCAGAGTGGCAAATCCTCGAACCCGTCCCCTGGGCTCAGCCAAAGCTTGATCTGCTGCGGCGCAGCATACCTCGGCATAAGGACTGTTTTCAAGTAATCTCGGCACATGGCATTTCCTTGTCATGCGCATGGCCGCGACAAGTTTTTTAACGGGAGGACAACGGGCTTACTTCGTCGACGTTCCATCGGACGAGGGAGGGGCGGCAGACGCTGCGACCGGCTCGGTCGGCGGCAGGCCCGGATTGAGCCAGCAGGCGTGAACGCGGCTGTTCAGCGTTTCGGGCTGCTTGGGGTCGATGTTGCCCTGCCGGACCAGGCAGCGGAACGTGGCCTGGATATGGGCGCTTGGGCAGCCGAAACGGTCGTAAAGGTCGAGATGCCGGAAGGCGGTGTCGAGATCGTCGCGCCAGAGCAGGCTGGCAACCCGGCGGCCGAGCCAGACGCATTCCGGATTGCCGGCGGCGCCGGTCAGGGTCCGGGTGGCCTCGGCGATCTCGTCGATCTTCTTCTGACCTTCTTTGATGGCGTCGGCGGCCGTTTTCGGCGGTTCGGGCGGCTTGGCATTATTGCCGCCGCTTTGTGCAAAGGCGGCACTGCCGGCCATGGTGAACGCTGCCGCGACGAGCACAACGCAGAACTGACGCAACTTAATCGTAAACGGCATATTCCCGCCGGTGTTTGATGGAGCGTTTCCGCCCGAAAGCAGGTGTCTTTGATACCGGATTGGGACGCTAATACGGCACAAACCGCGGGCCAGGTTTGATTGATCCTGGCCGGATTGATCTCGTCTTGAAATGCTAGCCCCCGGCCTCTTACTTCTGCCGGGCAAAATTTGGCCGAGCGCGCCTATCTTGTCCAGCATTTCAATGTCTTGTGCTTAAAGCCGGACCTTGGCTTTGCGCCATGTGCACGGTAAGCCGGTTGGGCCGGCCGTTTCGATGCCGGTTTGACGGATTTCCGATGCGCTTTGGACTTGCTCGCGGGCTTTCTTGCGGATTGGCCTGCTTGGCCGTTGCGGCCGTTCTCATTGCCGCTTTCTGGGCCTGGCTCGGCGCTCCGGTCGCTATGCCGCAGGGGCTGACCCCAGGCGAAAAGCTCTGGTGCATTTCCTACGCGCCGTTCCGGGGCCTCGAGACGCCTTTCAATATCGAAACCGCTATTCCCGCCGCCCGGATCGAAGAAGACCTGACCCAACTCGCCAAACTCACAGACTGCGTCCGTATTTATTCGGCCGACCAGGGTCTGGAGCATGTCCTGCCGATCGCCCAGAAGCTTGGCCTCAAGGTTCTTCAGGGGTTTTGGGTTTCCGGCGACCCCGTCAAAACCAAGCGCCAGATGGATTTGGCGATCGATCTCGTGAACCGCTATCCGGACGCCGTCCGAGCGCTGGTCGTCGGCAACGAAGTGCTGCTTCGCGGCGATTTGTCCGCCCCCGACCTCGTCAACCTTATCCGCCAGGCGAAGGCGCGGGTGAAGGTGCCCGTCACCTACGCCGACGTCTGGGAGTTCTGGCTGCGCGCACGTGAAGTTGCCGAGACGGTCGATTTCCTCACCATCCATATCTTGCCGTATTGGGAGGACTTCCCGATCGAGACCCGGGAAGCGGGCGCTCATGTCGCATCGATTCACCGCCAGATGGCCCAGGCATTCGCAGGCAAAGAAGTGATCATCGGCGAAGTAGGCTGGCCGAGCGCCGGCCGTATGCGCGAAGGCGCGCTACCGTCGCCCGCCAATCAGGCGCGCGTCATTCAGGAAGTGCTGGCGCTGGCCAAGCGCTACAGCATCCACGTCAACGTCATCGAGGCGTATGACCAGCCGTGGAAGCGTGCGCTCGAAGGCACGGTCGGAGGGCACTGGGGCTTCTATAGCGATGCCGACCGTGCACAAAAGTTCGAATGGGGTGAGGCGGTCTCCAATCATCCGCATTGGAAATTGCAGGCGGCCGGCGGCATCGCCTTCGCTATTATCGTGTTCGGCTCTGCCTGGGTTTATCGCCGGTCCGATAACATTCCACTGTCGTTGTGGCTTGGCGTGACCGGCAACGCCATCGCGGGTGGGCTGATCGGCTGGACAGTCGCCAACGTGCCGCTCGAAAGTCTCTATCTTGCCGGATGGTCGCGCTCGCTTGCTTTTGCCGCTATCGCCGTCGTGTCACCCATCGCTGTTAGTATCGCGATGATGCGCGGCACGGCGGTGCCACGATTTTCACGGCTGCTTGGCCTGCCAAGCGAACGAACAAATGATCCGCTTGCGTGGATCGTCGGGCTCATCATGATCGCCACCATGTTGCTCGCGCTCGTGTGCGCGTTGGGGTTGGTGTTCGATCCGCGTTATCGCGATTTCCCGTTCGCACCGCTGACCGCGGCGGCGGTGCCGCTACTGTTGCACGGGTTGCTGATGCCGCGTCCTGCTGGCGACCGCGGCGCAGCCGAACTGCTGGGCGCGGCGATCGTCGCGCTTTCAGTGCCTTACATTGTGCTCAATGAAACTTTTGCGAATTGGCAGGCGCTATGGACATGCGCCGCGCTTGCCGCAATCGCTGTCAGTCTGACTCAGGTGCGCGACGCGCGAGGCTGAGGATCAGTAGTCCGGCGGCCAGTGCCGAGAGCACGACGTTGAACAGCACGACACCAAGGCAGGCCAGCACCAGCGCCGCGGCGAATAACAAAAGCGACGGACGAAGCAGATTAATGGCAGCAATAATCAGCGCACCGATGCCGAATACCCCATATTGATGTATGGGCACGATGATGCGGCGCGAGGCGCAGAGCCAGGTGTCGAGACCTGCGGCGCAGGCAAGGCCCACCGACGATACTTCAAGCACAGTGTAGCGGATGTACAGCGCATAACCGAGCGAAACGAAGCCAACGATGAGTAAAAAGTTGGTGGCGCGCGCGCTAGGCAGAAACAGTTTCATGCTTAGCGTTGTACCAGACGCTCGCCATCAAATCTAACGGTGCGGCAGGTGATGCGGGCGGTGATGAAATGCGCGCAGATTTGCGACGCTGCGGCGTTGTTCGGCAGCGGGCCGGCCAGGAGCCGATACTCAGACGCGCCCGGACGCTTGCTTGCGATGGCGCGCGGGTAGAGGCCCGCGAGTTGCGGACCGAAATTCGCCTTCACTGCGACCCAGCGCGCGTTAAGCACCTCGAGATTGGCCGCGCCGCCGAGATCTATACCGATTTCCGGTTTGCGCGGTGGCTCGCGGACCGGCTCTTCGACCGGCGCCAGCGCGACCCGCTCCGGCTGCACTGGCGCAGGGGCGGCTTCGACAGTCTCGGCTGGCGGCAAGGTTGGCGCGGGCTCGGGCCAGGATCCTGCGGGCACTGCCGCCGGGGGCATTGCCAGCGGTGCGAGTATCGGCATCACGGGTGCGGGCGGCGGAGGCGGCGCCGCGACCTTGGCGGCAAGCGTCGCTTGCTGCTGTTTGATGGAGCCGGTCGTGTCTTCGAGCTTGCGCTCGAGGCTTGCAATCCGCGTGTGCAGCCGCTCGCGGTCGTTGGCGAGTGCCACCACCAAAGCGTCGAGCCGTTTGACTTCGGCATTGGCTTCCGGGACTTCCGGCGGCTGTTCGACTTTCGCGACCGCAATCTGCGGGCTCATCAGCGCGATAACGCCTTGCAGCCGCTCGGTTCCGACCTCGCTCTGTGCTGTGAGCGCCAGCAGCGCCACCGCAAGAAGAGCGCCGCCGCCCCACCCGGCGAGGCGCACCAGCGCACCGCCACGGAGCAGGGGATGAATTCCGGTCGTCATTGGCGGCGGAGGCTCAATCGCCATAGTTTTGCTCCCAGCTTCGTCGAAGGCTGCGAATCATTGAAAACATTAGCAGAATCCGGCAATGCTGGCTTTCATTACGAGCCGCATTTGGCATATACAGGCCGCGCTTTTCTTGCTGCCTCTAAACTGCAGAGTCCTGACAAAATGCCTCAACGTACTTGCCTTGCGATCGTGCTCGCCGCCGGCGAAGGCACCCGCATGCGAACCTCGCTGCCGAAGGCGCTGCACGCGATCGGCGGGCGCTCGTTGCTGGCGCATGTTTTGGGGGCGGTGAGTGGCGCGGACATAGGTCTAGTCGTCGGCCCCGATCACGGCGCGTTAGAGGCGGCGGCCAAAAAGCTGGTGCCGGATGCGCAGGTTTACGTGCAGCGCGAACGGCTTGGCACCGCGCACGCGGTACTCGCGGCCAAGGCGGCGCTGGCGCAAAAGCACGACGACATTCTAGTGATGTTCGCCGACACGCCGCTGGTTCGGCCGGAAACGCTGGCACAGTTACGTGGCGCGCTGGCGCAAGGCGCGGCGGTCGCCGTGCTCGGTTTCAAGCCGGCCGATCCGACCGGCTACGGCCGTTTGGTGCTCAAGGGCGACGAACTCGCCGCCATTGTCGAGCACCGCGATGCAGATCCGGACGAGCTCAAAATCAACTTCGTCAATGGCGGCCTTATGGCGCTCGCCGGTCAGCATGCGCTGCCGATTTTGGAGCGCATCGGCAATGCAAATGCCAAGGGCGAGTACTATCTGACCGATGCGGTTGCCATCGCCCGGGAGATGGGGTTGAAGGCGGTCGCGATCGAAACCGCGGAGGACGACGTGCTCGGCATCAATACCAAGGCGCAACTCGCGCAGGCCGAAGCCGTATTGCAGAACCGGCTGCGCAGCGCAGCGATGGACGCCGGCGTCACCATGATCGCGCCGGAGACGGTGTTTCTGTCCGTCGATACAAAGTTCGGCAAGGACGTCACCATCGAGCCGAACGTCGTGTTCGGCTCAGGCGTCACGGTCGACGACGGCGCGGTGATCCGCTCGTTCTCGCATCTGGAAGGCGCACATGTCGGTAAAGGCGCGCGGGTCGGCCCTTACGCGCGCTTACGTCCGGGCGCGGATTTGGGCGAGGACGTGCACATCGGCAACTTCGTCGAGGTGAAGGCAGCGAAAATAGAAGCCGGCGCCAAGGCCAATCACCTGAGCTACATCGGCGACGCGCGGGTCGGCGAGGGCGCCAATATCGGCGCCGGCACCATCACTTGCAATTACGACGGCATCAACAAGCATCACACCGATATCGGCGCCGGCAGCTTCATCGGCTCGAATTCGGCGCTGGTGGCGCCGGTCAAGATCGGCGACGGCGCCTACGTCGGCTCCGGTTCCGTCATCACCAAGGATGTGCCGGCGGATGCGTTGGCCGTCGAACGGAACGAGCAGACCATCAAGGAAGGCTGGGCCAAGCGGCTACAGAAGATCAAGGCGATGGCCAAGGACAAGAAAAAGTAACGCTGTCACATAACGAAATGCGTTTTGATTTCCTTTTCTTTATCGCCACCAGCTAAAGCAACACTTCAATAAAGGGGCCATCCAGGCGGATGTGCGGGATCGTCGGAATTCTTGGGAATGGCCCGGTTGCCGGGCATCTGGTCGATGCGCTGCGGCGCCTCGAATATCGCGGCTATGACTCCGCGGGCATCGCCACGCTGGATCGTGGCGCGCTGGCGCGCCGCCGCGCCGAGGGCAAGCTCGCCGCGCTCGCCAGCAAGCTCGAGCAGGAGCCCCTAGCCGGCAATATCGGTATCGGCCACACCCGTTGGGCGACGCACGGCCGTCCGACCGAGAGCAACGCGCATCCACATGCCACCGACCGCGTCGCGGTCGTCCATAACGGCATCATCGAGAATTTCCGCGAACTTCGTGAGCGGCTGATCGCCAACGGTGCGACATTCCGCAGCGAGACCGACACCGAAGTCGTCGCCCACCTCGTCACCGAGGAAATGAGCAAGGGCAAGACGCCGATCGAGGCGGTGAAGGCCGCGCTCAAGCAATTGCGCGGCGCGTTTGCGCTCGCCTTCCTGTTTGCTGGCGAAGACAATCTGATGATCGGCGCCCGCAAGGGCTCGCCGCTCGCCATCGGTTACGGCAAGGGCGAGATGTTTCTAGGTTCCGACGCCATCGCGCTCGCGCCCTTTACCGGCACCATCAGCTACCTCGACGAGGGCGACTGGGCGGTGCTCACGCGCAAGGGCGTCGATATTTTCGACGTCAACGACAAGCCGGTGAAGCGCGACATCGTCAAGTCGACCGCGACCGCGCATATGGTCGATAAGGGCAACCACAAGCACTTCATGGGCAAGGAAATCCATGAGCAGCCCGAAGTGGTCGGCCACACGCTCGCGCATTACATCGACATGGTCACCGAGAAGGTGGCGCTGCCGGAAAAGTTGCCTTTCGACTGGAAACAGATCAAGCGGCTGTCGATCTCGGCTTGCGGCACGGCGTTCTATGCCGGGCTTGTCGCGAAATACTGGTTCGAGCGTTTCGCCAAGCTGCCCGTAGAAATCGATATTGCGTCGGAATTTCGTTATCGCGGCGCGCCGCTGGTGCCGGGCGATCTTGCCATCTTCATTTCGCAATCGGGCGAAACTGCCGACACGCTGGCGACGCTGCGCTATGCGCGCGAGATGAAGCAGCACATTCTCTCGGTCGTGAATGTCACCACGTCGAGCATCGCGCGCGAGAGCGACGTCATCATGCCGACTCTGGCCGGACCCGAGATCGGCGTTGCCTCGACCAAGGCCTTCACCTGCCAGCTCAGCGTGCTGGCGTGTCTGGCGCTTGCCGCCGGCGTTGCGCGCGGCGAATTGTCCGAGGCTGACGAGAAGAAGCTTGTGCAGGCGCTGATCGAAGTGCCGCGCCTGATGGCCGAAGGCCTCAAGCTTGAGCCGCAGATCGAAAAACTGTCACACGATCTCGCTAAAGCGCAGGATGTGCTCTATCTCGGCCGCGGCACCAGCTTCCCGATCGCGCTGGAAGGCGCGCTCAAGCTGAAGGAAATTTCCTACATTCACGCCGAGGGCTATGCCGCCGGCGAACTCAAGCACGGGCCTATTGCGCTGATCGACGAGAAAATGCCCGTGATCGTCATCGCGCCCTATGACCGGGTGTTCGAGAAGACCGTATCGAATATGCAGGAAGTGGCGGCGCGCGGCGGCAAGATCATCTTGGTGACCGACTCGCAGGGCGCCAAGGAAGCGACTGTGGAGTCGCTGGAGACCATCATCCTGCCGGACATGGCCTCGACGGTGACGCCTCTTGTTTATTCAATTGCCGTGCAATTGATTGCCTATCACACGGCTGCGGCAATCGGCACCGACGTCGACCAGCCGCGAAATCTCGCGAAATCCGTCACGGTAGAGTAGGCTTCGCATGATCGGATCATGCGCAAAGGCAAAAGCTGGTAATGGCTGACATCGATCCCACCTCTGGCGTAAGCGTCGATGCGCCGTCGCAGACGAGCCTGGCTGGGCGCATCCGCAATTATTTCCTCACCGGTCTAGTGGTGGCCGGTCCGCTGCTGGTCACGGCCTGGCTGACCTGGTCGTTCATCAACTGGGTCGACAATCTGGTGCGGCCGTTCATTCCGCCAACGTATCGGCCTGAGACCTATCTGCCGTGGCCGATCCCGGGTACCGGTCTGGTGATTGCCGTCGTTGCGTTGACGCTGCTCGGTTTCCTCACCGCCAACCTTGTCGGTCGCAAGCTGGTTGAAGTCGGCGAGGGGCTTCTCAGCCGCATGCCGATCGTGCGGCCTGTCTACAAGACCATGAAGCAAATTTTCGAGACACTGTTCTCGAAGACTGGCTCAGGCTTCCGCCAGGTGGCCTTGGTGGAGTTTCCCGCGCCCGGCATGTGGTCGCTGGTTTTCATCTCATTGCCGCCGAGCGAGGATCTCGCGGCGAAGCTGCCGGAAGGCGAGCACGTCTCGGCTTTCCTGCCCTGTACGCCAAACCCGACCACCGGCTTTTTCTTCTACGTCTTGCGCAAGGATCTCGTTGTGCTCGACATCTCGGTCGAAAGCGCCATGACGTTGCTGATCTCCGCCGGCATGGTGCAGCCGGGCGCCGACGCGCATAAGAAGCTGGCCTCGCTCGCGGCCACTGCCAAGGCGGCTCAGGCGGCGAAAACGCCGATTATCGCCAAGTAACTACCCCGCCCGGATCAGCTTGATCGCTTCGTCCTTGCCGAACAGATAGAGCAGGTGGCGGAGTGCCTGGCCGCGTTCTGTTTCCAGATTTGGATCGCGGTTGAGAACAAGCGCCGCATCGTCGCGCGCCGCGCCGAGATATTTTCCGTGAAATTCGATGCGCGCGACCTGAAACCCCGGCGATCCACTCTGGCGCGTACCGAGAACGTCGCCTTCGCCACGCAGTCGTAAGTCTTCTTCGGCAATTCGGAAACCGTCCTCGGTCTCGCGCAGGATGGCGAGACGCGCCTTTGCGGTCTCCCCAAGGGGAGACTTGTAGATCAGGAGGCATGTCGATTGCCCCGAACCGCGCCCGACGCGACCGCGCAACTGGTGCAATTGCGCGAGGCCGAACCGTTCGGCGTGCTCGATGACGATGATGGTCGCTTCCGGCACATCGACGCCGACTTCGATCACGGTGGTGGCGACGAGCAATTGCGTCTCACCTGACGCGAAGCGCGCCATTGCCGAGTCTTTCTCCGCGCTTTTCATCTTGCCGTGGACGAGATCGACACGTTTGCCGAAGCGGCGGCGCAATTCCTCGTAACGCTCTTCCGCGGCGGCAAGGTCGATCTTCTCGGACTCTTCGACCAGCGGGCAGACCCAGTAGGCGCGCTTGCCTTCGTCGATGGCGCGGCCGACGGCGTTTTCGACTTCCTCAAGCCGTGACATTGCGATGGTGCGCGTGTCGATCGGCTGGCGGCCTGCCGGCTTTTCGCGCAGTTCGGAAATATCCATGTCGCCGAAATAGGACAGCACCAAAGTGCGCGGGATCGGGGTCGCGGTGAGCACGAGCACGTCGACGGACTCGCCTTTCTGCGTCAGCGCCAGCCGTTGATGCACGCCGAAACGGTGCTGCTCGTCGACAATGGCGAGCGCCAGATCGTGAAAGGCGACGTCGTCCTGAAACAGCGCATGGGTACCGATCAAGAGGTCGATATCGCCGAGAACGAGACGGTCAAGGATTTCCTTGCGTCCTGAGCCACGCTCGCGGCCTGTCAGGATCGCAACGCGGATGCCGGCGGCTTGCGCCAGCGGCTCGATGGTCTTGAGATGCTGGCGCGCGAGAATTTCTGTCGGCGCCATGAGGGCTGCCTGCCTGCCGGCCTCGATCACCGCGGCCGCGGCGACGAGCGCCACAACGGTCTTGCCGGAGCCGACGTCGCCTTGCAGCAGCCGCAACATGCGTTGCGGCAGGGCAAGGTCGTTGACGATGTTGTTGACGGCCTGTTGCTGCGAATGAGTCAGCGCATAGGGGAGCGATTTAAGAATCTTCGCGCGTAATTGGCCCTCGCTCGACGAGCCGCGCCCGGCCTGGCGGCGCATATGCGCGCGCATCAGGGCGAGCGCGAGTTGGCCGGCAAGCAGTTCGTCATAGGCGAGCCGCGTCCACGACGGGCCCTCCGGCGCGATGTCATGCGGCTCATGCGGGCGGTGAAGTTGCCGAAGCGCGTCGGTGAAGGTCGGCATGCGCTCGCGCGACACCCAGGCTTCGTCCTGCCACTCGGGCAGTTCGGGCAGCTTTGCCACCGCGCCGTCCATGGCACGCCGGACAAGGCCGTGCCCAAGGCCTTCGGTCAGCGGATAGACCGGCTCGACCAGTGGCAGATCGGCGAAACCCTTTTCATCCACGACGCGGTCGGGATGCACCATCTGGAGCATGCCGTCGTAAATTTCGGCGGTGCCGGAGACGTAACGCTTCTCGCCGATGGGCAGGAGCTTCTCCAGATAATCCCGGCGTGCATGGAAGAAGGTCAGCGTCAGCGTGTGGTCGGTATCGTCGCCGGTGACGACGCGGTACGGCGCACGGGGCCGGTTCGGCGGCGATGGCCGGTGCTCCAGCACGGTGACATCGACGGTCACGACCTGGCCCGGCAACACCTCGTTGAGCTTGGGCCGCGCGCGGCGGTCGACGGCGCCCGACGGCAGATGCAGCAGCAGGTCGACGACGCGCGGCTGCTCGCGGTCCAGGAGCTTAGCATAGAGCAGTTCCAGCTTCGGCCCGACGCCGGGCAGGCTGGTGAGCGAGGCGAACAGGGGACTGAGGACGAGTGGCCGCATGGTTCATCATTACAGAGTTTACTCCGGTCATGCCCGGCCTTGTGCCGGGCATCCACGTCTTTGCTGCTGACAAACAGGAAGGCGTGGATGGCCGGGACATAGGCGAGCGGAGCGACGCCGTCCTGTGGACGGCTATGCTGGCCATGACAGTGACAAGACGCGCAAGCAGACCTATATGAAACCCCGCACCCGGCACGCGCCGGGTTTTTGGCGTTGGAGTGGACCTTGGGCGGCAATTCGGGCGGACCGGCGATTTCGAGCGAAGGATTGGACGGGCGCCGCCGCCGCGTTCTTTTCCGCTGCTGGCATCGCGGCATCCGCGAGATGGACCTGGTTTATGGCCACTTCGCCGATGCGCAGATCGCGGGTTTGAGCGATGCAGAACTCGATGACCTTGAGAAGCTGCTCGAACTACGCGATCAGCAGGTATTCGACTGGGTGTTCGGCGCACAGCCGCTCGATCCCGCCTATGACACGCCGTTGTTCCGCCGCCTGTTGGCGTTTCACGACGGCGGCAAAACAATCAAGTGAGACGATCAAGGTATGGCGACGACGAAATCTCCCGCTGAACAACTTAAAGCCGGCAAGGCGCTGACACTGGCGCAGGTCGCCGACGGCGCCGAAGGTCTGGTGCTGGCCGATCTCGCGCGCGCGATTGCGGCGCGCGCCGACGCGCCCGCGATTTCACTTTGCGTGGTGTGCCGCGACGGCCAGCGCATGGCGGCACTGTCCCGCGCACTGTCGTTTTTCGGGGCCGACGTGCTGACGATGGAATTCCCGGCGTGGGATTGTCTGCCCTACGACCGCGTGTCGCCGAATGCCGCTGTCGTCGCGCAGCGCATGACCGCGTTGTCGCGGCTTACCCGCGTGAAAGGCCGCGACAAGCCCTCGATCCTGCTCACGACGGTGAACTCCGTGCTCCAGCGCGTGCCGTCGCGCGAATTCGTCGGGACGCACGCGCTGTCTGTTGCGCCGGGCAATGTGCTTGGCATGGCGGGCATCGTCGAGTGGCTGGAGCTCAACGGCTTCACGCGCGCTTCGACGGTGCGCGAGCCGGGCGACTACGCCGTGCGCGGTGGCATTCTCGATCTGTTTCCGCCGGGCATGGACCTGCCGGTGCGGTTCGATTTCTTCGGCGACGCGCTGGAGAGCATCAAGACCTTCGATCCGCAAACCCAGCGCAGCGAAATGTCGATGCGCGGGCTCGACCTGGTGCCGGTTGCGGAATTCCAGCTCATCACCGAGACCATCCGGAAATTCCGCACCGGTTATGTCGCGGAGTTTGGCGCCGCTGCGCCGGATGATCTGTTGTACGAAGCCGTAAGCGAAGGCCGTCGCTATCCGGGCATGGAGCACTGGCTACCGCTGTTCCACGACAAACTCGAAACGCTGCTCGACTATCTGCCGGGAACGCCGCTGGCGATGGAGCACCTCGCGGAAGACGCGGCACACGAGCGCTTGACGCAGATCGCGGACTATTACGACACGCGCAAGACCGCGCTCAGCGAGGGCATGACGCCGCCCTACAAGCCGCTCAAGCCGGACCGGCTGTATCTCAGTGAAAAAGAATGGAAGGACCGGCTGGGTGCGTCGGCCGTTGCCAGGCTGACGCCGTTTGCCGAACCGGAAAGCCGCGACGTCATCGACGTCGGCGCTCATACCGGGCACAACTTCACCGCCGAGCGCGCCGCGAACGCCAACGTGTTCGAGGCGGTCGCCAAGCATGTCTTCGCGTTGCAGGAGGGCGGCAAGCGCGTCGCCATCGCGCTGTGGAGCGAAGGCGCGCGTGAGCGCATGGGCCATGTGCTCGCCGATCACAAGCTGCACAATCTCAGCAATGTCGGGTCCTGGACTGCGGCGCAGGCGCTGCCCAAGCACAGTGTCGGGCTTGCCGTGCTCGGCGTCGAGTCCGGTTTCGAGACGGATGAAGTCGCGGTCATCAGCGAGCAGGACATTCTCGGCGACCGTCTGGTGCGGCCGCGCCGGGCGCAGAAGCGCGCCGACAACTTCATCGCCGAGGCGACCAGCCTGTCGGCCGGCGATCTCGTCGTGCATGTCGATCATGGTATTGGGCGCTTCGTTGGCCTGCAGGCGATCACAGCAGCCGGTGCGCCGCACGACTGTCTCGAAATCCATTACGCCGACGAAACCAAGCTGTTCCTTCCGGTCGAGAACATTGAGTTGCTGTCGCGCTACGGTGCCGAGCAGGCCAACGTCGAACTCGACCGCCTCGGCGGCGGTAACTGGCAGGCGCGCAAGGCGCGCATGAAGAGCCGCATCCGCGAGATCGCGGGCGAGCTCATCAAGATCGCGGCCGAGCGCATGCTGCGTGACGCGCCGAAGCTGGTGGCCGGGCCGGGGGCCTATGACGAATTCGCCGCCGGTTTCCCCTATGAGGAAACCGAAGATCAGCTTTCTGCGATTGAAGCCGCCATCAAGGATCTGGGCGCCGGCAAGCCGATGGACCGGCTGATCTGCGGCGACGTCGGCTTCGGCAAGACCGAGGTGGCGTTGCGTGCGGCTTTCACGACCGCGATCAACGGCAAGCAGGTCGCCGTTGTGGTGCCGACGACGCTTCTGGCGCGGCAGCATTTCAAGACGTTCTCCGAACGCTTTCGTGGATTCCCGGTCAACGTTGTGCAGGCTTCGCGCCTCGTGCCGGCCTCGCAGTTGACGCAGACCAAGAAGGAACTGGCGGAAGGGCAGGCCGATATCGTCGTCGGCACCCACGCAATTCTCGGCAAGGGCATCAAGTTCAAGGATCTCGGCCTCGTCATCGTCGACGAGGAGCAACACTTTGGCGTGGCGCACAAGGAGAAGCTCAAGACGCTGCGCGCCGAAGTGCACGTCCTGACGCTATCGGCGACGCCGATCCCGCGCACCTTGCAACTGGCGCTTACAGGGGTGCGCGATTTGTCGATCATCGCCTCGCCGCCGGTCGACCGCCTTGCGGTGCGCACTTTCGTGTCGCCGTTTGATCCCGTCACCATCCGTGAAGCATTGCTGCGCGAGAAATATCGCGGTGGCCAGTCGTTCTACGTCGCCCCGCGCATCGAGGACCTCGCCGGCGCCAAGGACTTCCTCGACAAGAACGTGCCGGAAATCCGGGTCTGCGTCGCGCATGGCCAAATGCCGCCGACGGTGCTCGACGACATCATGTCGGCCTTCTATGACGGCAAATACGACGTTCTGCTGTCGACGACCATCATCGAGTCCGGCCTCGACATCCCTACCGCCAATACCCTGATCGTGCATCGCGCCGACATGTTTGGCCTGTCACAACTCTATCAGTTGCGCGGCCGCGTCGGCCGCTCGAAACTGCGCGCCTACGCGTTGTTCACGCTGCCGGCACAGAAGCCCATCACGCCGCAGGCCGAGCGCCGCCTTAAAGTTTTGCAATCGCTCGATACACTCGGCGCCGGCTTCCAGATCGCGACGCACGATCTCGACATCCGCGGCGCCGGTAATCTGCTGGGCGATGAGCAGTCCGGCCACATCAAGGAAGTCGGATTCGAGCTCTATCAGCAGATGCTGGAGGAGGCGGTCGTCAGCCTCAAGGCCGGCATTAGCGAACCCGTCGCCGACCGCTGGTCGCCGCAGATCACCATCGGCACGCCCGTGCTCATCCCTGACGATTATGTAGCCGATCTGTCGGTGCGGCTCGCGCTGTACCGCCGTCTCGCCGAGATCGAGGACGAACGCGAGATCGACGGCTTCGCCGCCGAGATGGTCGACCGCTTCGGCAAGCTGCCGGTCGAGGTCGAGCATCTGTTGCAGATCGTCACCATCAAGGCGCTCTGCCGCCGCGCCAATGTCGAGAAGCTCGACGCCGGCCCGAAAGGCGTGGTGGTGTCGTTCCGCGACAACCTGTTCAACAATCCAGAAGGTCTTATCGCCTTCATGCGCGAGCAGGGCTCGGACGCGAAAATGCGCGCCGATCCGAAGGACGCCAAGAACCAGCAGCTCATCTTCTTCGACGACTGGGAACGGCCGGAAGAACGCCTCAAGGGCTCATTGGCGATCCTGCGCAAGCTCGCCAGCATCGCGGAGCGTGCG
>DASYCM010000092.1:0-1914 GCA_036500165.1 Pseudolabrys sp. | reverse complement strand
CCTTGTTCAGGCGCTCGCGCATTTCCTTGCCGGTCTTGAAGAACGGCACCGACTTCTGGTCCACCGACACATGCGCGCCGGTGCGCGGATTGCGCCCGGTGCGGGCCGGGCGGTGCTTCACCGAGAAGGCGCCGAAGCCGCGCAGCTCGACGCGGTCGCCCTGCGACATGGCGTTAGTGACCTCGCCGAGGATGGCGTTGACGATGTTTTCGACGTCGCGCTGATAAAGGTGAGGGTTCTGCGAGGCAATGCGCTGCACAAGCTCAGACTTGATCATTGGACGCCGCCCCGCTCGGTGAACTCACTCAGTTAGCGGCCGGAGGGTGCCAAAGTGCCAAAAGCCCGTCAAGACTAAGTCTTTCAAATGCTTGGCTGCCGCCCCACTCCTCGATGCGCTGCGCGACCGTGCTCAGGCCCACTGACTGGAACGCCAAAGCGGCCACATGGAGGAACGCCAAGTCGCCATAACGCGGTTCTAACGACACATCGCGCACCACGGTGGTCGCCGGGATCTTCTTTTCCTTCTCCAGCCACTCGCGCGCCGTCTTTTCGTTGCCCAAAGCGTCGATCAGCTTGAGGCCCACCGCCTGCCTGCCCGTGAAAACGCGGCCATCTGCAACCTTGGTGAGCTGCGCGTCGTCCATCTGCCGGTTGGTCTTCACGAGATTCTTAAACCAGGCATAGGAGTCGACCACGATGGCCTCGATGGCGGCGCGCGCCTCCGGGCTGGTCGGTTCGAAGCCGTTCGGCGCGGCTTTGAGCGGCGAGGACTTCACTTCTTCCATCTTCACGCCGATGGTTTTGAGCACATCGGTGAAATTCGGAAACTGGAACAGCACGCCGATCGAGCCGACCAGCGAGGTCTCCTGCGCGATGATGTGCTCGGACGAGAGCGCGGCAATATAGGCGCCTGACGCGGCGAGCCCGTCGACGACGACCACCACCGGCTTCTTCTCGCGCAGTTGCTTCAACGAATCGTAGAGCTGTTCGGAGCCGGCCGTGGTGCCGCCGGGGCTGTCGAGATGCACGATGACCGCCTTGGCGCTGGAGCGGGACAGGCGCTCGATCGCCTCGACGCGATCCTGATTGCCGCGGATGAGACCCTGAATCTTGATGCGCGCGACGTAGCTCGCCGCCGGCGACAGACGGCTGCCCGGCACCAGCGCGAAACCGGCGCCGGCCACCGCTGCGATGAGGACGAGGATCGCCGTCACGCGCCAGAAGGTGAGCTTGCGCCGCATCCGGCGGCGATCGACGATGGCATCGGCATCGAACGACATGGTGTTGGTCCTCTAGAGGTAGAATCGTCCTCTCAGTATGAGGCGATTGTAGTCGGGATAAGGCCGGGGGGCGAGGGAGAAGCCACTAGACATTGGGACGCGCGATCAGCAGCTCGCTTACCTACGCAAGGACCTTTTTGAAAAGGCGATGACAAAGCTAACATCATCGGGGGAAACCCCAACAGAAAAACCCCGGAGCTTTCGCCCCGAGCGTTTTCATTTCACTGTTGTCGAGGTCGCCGAAACCTAACCCGCCTTCTTCGGCTTCCTGACGCGGCCGCGGCCATAGCCGGCCGATGCTTCCTCCTTGAGAAGCCGGATTTCCTCCTCGTAGAAACTGTTGGCGATCAGGACCATCCGCAAAGCGGTCATGGCGTCGCCTTTGCAGATTTCCAGCGCCTGCCGCAGGTCATCTTCGGTCGACACGTTTGCTGCTCTTCTTGTTTTTCGTGTTCGTGATTTTGGCGGCGCGTCTGGCATTCGCCAGCGTGATTTCGAGCGCCGTCGTGAACGGAATGCCGAAGCTTTCCGAGATGTAGGCAGCTTCGTCGTGAATGGTCTGCGACATTTCCAAGGGCCGACTCCGTAAGGCATGAGCGTATTTTATTGTTCATGCTTTGTTCTAATGAGTCAA
>DASYCM010000091.1:0-17455 GCA_036500165.1 Pseudolabrys sp. | reverse complement strand
CCCAGTTCGGACGGTTCCGGCGCAGGGGCCGGCAGCGGCAGCAGCCGCAGCGCCTTGATCGCCAGGGTATGCGCGTCTTCCGGGTCGAACGCCCGCATGAAGGGGCGGGACAGGCGGTCGATCAGACCGATTACCAAGAGCGGCTCCGGGGTTCGCGTTCAATCCGACCCTATCGGCGTGCCTTAGGATTATTCAAGGCATCCCCACAGGAAACATTGTGAAAACCGAGACTCACGGCTATAATTCCTAAAAATTGGACGTTGTTTCTCCTTTCCGTCCTCAGACCGGGGTTTGCCATGCTGACACATAGCCAGATCTGGACCGCCATCGACCGCTTGGCCGAACGCTCCGGTATGACCGCGTCGGGCCTTGCCAAAAAAGCCGGGCTCGATCCGACCACATTCAACAAATCCAAGCGCATCACCCCGGAAGGCCGGCCGCGTTGGCCCTCGACCGAATCGGTGGCCAAGGCTCTGACGGCGTCGAACACCAAGGTGGACACCTTCGTCAAACTGATCACTGACAGCGGCAAGGTGGCGATCTCGAACGTGCCACTGATCGGCTTTGCCGAAGCCGGCGCCGGTGGTTATTTCGACGATGGCGGCTTCCCGGTGGGCAAAGGCTGGGAAGACATCGCCTTTCCCTCCGTCACCGACGAACACGCCTATGCGCTGGAGATTTCCGGCGATTCGATGAAGCCCGTCTATCGCGACGGCGACATCATCGTGGTGTCGCCCGCGGCGCCAGTACGCAAAGGTGACCGCGTCGTGGTCAAGACCAAGAACGGCGAGGTTATGGTCAAGGAACTCAAGCGCAAAGCGACCAAAAGCGTCGAACTCAAATCGCTGAATACCGATCATCGCGACCGCACGCTGGCGATGTCTGACGTGGTCTGGATCGCACGGGTCGTCTGGGCGAGCCAGTAAAAATAGTACCGGCCTGTCTGGCCGGAATCCTAGACTGCGGATAAGCTCCCCGCTCATCAACCAGCGTGGGGGCGCTTATGTCACATAATAGCATCGAACATCCGTCTGCCTGTGCGTGCTGCGGCGATATGCTGCGCTCGCGCTTCGACCGGCGGCGTTTCCTGCAACTGTCGGCCGGCGCCGGCATGCTGGCAGCGATGCCTTCGCTCGCCTTCGGTGCGGCCGGCAACTACGAAGCGATGCTCGTGACCTGCATCGATCCGCGCTTCCCGCAGCCGACGATCAACTACATGAAGAGCCGCAAGATGATCGGCAAATACAGCCAGTTCACCTTCGCTGGCGCTTCGATCGGCGTCGTCGCACCTGCCTTCAAGGCGTGGGCGCCGGCGTTCTGGGACAATCTCGCCGCCTCAATGCAACTGCACAACATTCCGAAAGTGATCGCGATGAACCATCGCGATTGTGGCGCGGCGAAAATCGCCTACGGCGCCGATGCTGTGAAGGACAAGACGACGGAGACCGCGACCCATAAGGCCGCGTTGATGGAATTCAAAAAGCAGGTCGCCGAAAAGCAGCCGACGCTGAAGGTCGAGCTCGGGCTGATGGCAGTAGGCGGCAAGGTGGAGATGTTCACGTAAGTGACACTCGCCGCTTCCGAGATTTAAATGCCCCGCGAAAGCGGGGCATTTTGTTTTTACGGGCTAGGCCGAACGCGCCAATACGCCGTTCAAAAACCATATATGACCAAGCGTGCGACCAGTGCCGTCACAGATAAGCTGACCAAGAAAATTCCAAACCCGATAGGTGAACCCCAGCCGTACCAGCTCAAGGCCGTTTGGGCGTATTTCCATTCCTGTTCGCGTGTCAGAGGCTCTGTCATCTGCAATCCTTCCTGCTTTGATGGTCTTGTTGGCGGTGGAAAACCCAATCGCCCTGCATCCGGATGCTTGACGATATACTTCAAGCGCCATATTGTTCAATTGTCTAATAGTTAGATTATAGAAACATATATGTCAAGTCGAAACCGCGGCACGCTCATCGATGCAATCAGCGTCGCCGTCATGCGGTGGCAGGACGCCACGCAGGCGTTCGACGAAGCTATCGGTGAACGGCTCGAACTCGGCACAGCCGAGCGTCATTGCATCGGCTTTTTGTATGAAGGTCCAAAAACCGCGGGCGCCATCGCCGATGCCGTCGCGCTGACGCCGGCGGCCGTCACGGCACTGATCGACAGGCTGGAAATGCGCGGCTTTGTCGAGCGGCGCCGAAGCGAACAGGACCGGCGGCAGGTGCATGTCGTGCTGACCGACATGGCGATGAAGATGGCGACGAAATACTACGGCCCGATAGCAACCGAAGGCGCCGCCCTGCTCGAAACGATGAAGACCGCCGACCTGGAAGTGATCAAAAACTTCCTCGAAAAGGCGCTCGCGCTTCAGCAACGCCAGACCGACAAAATCCGCACAACGAGCGGCAAAAAAAACGCCGGTTCGCGAAACCCGCGGCCTAAAGGCTAAGCATCGCGACGATATATTATGCCGAACGAGCCAACGCGCCGTCGATCATGTCGACGGTGTTCTTCAAGCCGTACACCGCGACGAAAGAGCCGAAGCGCGGGCCCTTCTCCTGGCCGAGCAGCACCTGGTACAGCATGTTGAACCAATCAAGAGACACGCCGGGCTTACCGTCCTTGGCCTTTTTCTTTTCGTCGAGGAACGGCTCACGGCGGCCGATCTCGTAAACCACATCCTGAATCGCGCTCGCGTCGGTATCGACCGGCAACTGCGCCAGCGCATCTCGCAAGTCAGCCAAAGCAGCGCGTTCGGCTTCGCCCGCCGGGCGGAATTTCTTGGTCGGCAACACGAAGTCGCGGAAATAATGGATGGCGTAGCCAACCATCGCATCGAGCTTGGGATGCGTCTGCGCGGTGACACCCGGCCGGTAACGGCCGATGAAACCCCACAGCGTCTCGGCGTTTTCGGCATTCGACGATGACACCAGCGTCAGCAGCATCGTAAAGGTCACCGGCATGTCGGGCTTCGGCGGCTTGCCGGAATGGATGTGCCAGACCGGATTGCCAAGCCGGTGCTTGAGCTCCTGCTTCTCGTAGCCGTCGAGGAATTGCTGATAGTCGTCGACCTGGCGCGGGATGACGTCGAAGTACAGCCGCTTGGCCGCCTTCGGCTCGCGGTACATGAACAGCGAGAGGCTTTCCGGGCTGGCGTAGCGCAGCCATTCGTCGATCGTCAGGCCGTTGCCCTTCGACTTCGAAATCTTCTGGCCCTTGTCGTCGAGGAACAGTTCGTAGTTGAAGCCTTCCGGTGCAGTGCCGTCGAGCGCGCGGCAGATTTCGCCGGACAGCTTCACCGAGTCTATCAGGTCCTTGCCGGCCATTTCATAATCGACACCGAGCGCGACCCAACGCATCGCCCAGTCCGGCTTCCATTGCAGCTTGCAGCGGCCGCCGGTCACCGGAACCGAGAAACGCTCCTGCGTTTCCGGCTCCTCGAAGGTGATCATGCCGCGCTTGGCATCGTGCGCGAGGATCGGCACCTGCAGCACGACACCGCTGCGCGGATCGATCGGCAGGAACGGCGAATAGGTCGCGGCGCGCTCTTCGCGCAATGACGGCAGCATGATCGCCATCACCTTGTCGAGACGCTCCAGCATCTTCATGAGCGTTTCGTCGAAGCGACCCGACTTATAATATTCGGTCGAGCTCGCGAATTCGTAGTCAAAGCCGAAATGATCGAGGAACGTGCGCAGACGCGCATTGTTGTGCTCGCCGAAGCTCGGATGCGTGCCGAACGGATCGGGGACCTTGGTCAGCGGCTTGCCGAGATGCTTCTCGAGCAACTCCTTGTTCGGCACGTTGTCCGGCACCTTGCGCAGGCCGTCCATATCGTCCGAAAAGGCGATCAGCCGGGTCTTGATCTTGTCATCGGTCAGAACGCGGAAGGCATGCCGCACCATAGTGGTACGCGCCACTTCGCCGAAGGTGCCGATATGCGGCAGGCCCGAGGGGCCATAACCGGTCTCGAAGATGACCTCGTCCTTGGGCTTCTTCTTGAGGCGCGCGACGATTTTGCGCGCTTCCTCGAACGGCCAGGCGTTCGACTGTTCGGCGAGAGAAAGCAGATCTTGCGCGGTTTCGGCGGTCATCGACATCGTGTAACTCCAGGCGCAGACATAAGGAAACCGCCCTACCCCGTCAAATGGCGTGGAACAGCGGCGAAAGGAAATACGTGACTGATCTTGATGAAATGCGCCTATCGCCCAACCGCAGCATCGCGGTGATCGGTGGCGGACCAGCCGGCCTGATGGCCGCCGAACTGCTGGTCAAGGCGGGAGCGCGCGTCACGGTCTACGACCAGATGCCCTCGCTCGGCCGTAAATTCCTGATGGCCGGCCGCGGCGGGCTCAATCTGACGCATAGCGAAGACCTGAAGACATTTCTGACGCGCTACGGCGACATTAACCCTTTGCTGCGCACCGCTATCGAGACCTATCCACCGGCGGCGTTGCGCGCGTGGAGCGACAGTCTCGGCCAGCCGACCTTCATAGGCACCAGCGGACGCGTGTTTCCGACCGTGCTCAAGACATCGCCGCTGCTGCGAACCTGGCTGCTGCGGCTCGGCAATCTGGGCGTCGAGTTCAAGTTGCGCCATCGTTGGGAAGGCTGGGACGAGGACGGCAACCTCCGCTTCACCGAGGGCGAACAGAACGTCATTGCGGAACCCGACGCGATCGTGCTCGCGCTTGGCGGCGGAAGCTGGCCGAAGCTGGGCTCTGACGCGGGCTGGGTCGACATCATGGGCGCGGAAGATGTTGAGATCGCGCCGCTGCAGGCGGCGAATTGCGGCTTCACCGCGGCGTGGTCCGAGGTCTTCCGCAGCTTCGAAGGCGAGCCGCTGAAGAACATCGGCATTGCGTTTAACGGCCGCAGCGTACGCGGCGAAGCCATGATCACACGCGACGGTATCGAAGGTGGCACGATTTACGCACTATCGTCATCCATTCGTGACGCAGTCATGCGCGATGGAACAGCAACCATCACGATTGACCTTATGCCCGAGGCCAACGCGGCAAAGCTGACCGAGCGGCTGTCGAAATCGCGGGGCAAGCAATCGCTGTCGAATTTCCTGCGCAAGCAGACGCATCTGTCCGCGGCATCATTGGCACTGCTGCGCGAGGCGGCTTTGGCGAGCAAGCAATCGCTGCCCGCGCTTACTGCGGAAAAGCTCGCTGCGCTGATCAAAGCGACGCCGGTGCGCTTGACCGGCGTACAGCCGATGGCCACGGCGATCTCGACTGCCGGCGGCGTCAGCTTTTCTGAACTCGACGAGCGCTTCATGCTCAAGCGCTATCCCGGCATCTTCATCGCCGGCGAAATGCTGGACTGGGATGCGCCGACCGGCGGCTATCTGTTGCAAGCGTCATTCGCCACCGGCGCCGCCGCCGCGCGCGGCGCGATCGCGTGGCTCCAGCCGCCGCCGAAGGTTTAGAACGGGCTGATCGGGAAATAGCGCAGCCACAAATCGGTGAAACGGCCCCGTTCCCACAGCCGGAACAGCGCCCAATTAAAGGCCTGCCGCATCAGGTCGTTGCCCCGGCGCACGGCGATGCCGACACCTTCGCCGAAGAAGCGGCTTTCGATGTAAGGGCCGCCACGGAATTCGCAGCAGCCGGCGGAGTTGGTGCCATTGAGCCAGAACGCCAGCGAGACACCGTCGCCGAACAGCAATTCGACCTCACCCTTCTTCAGCGCGGCGCGTGCGGCGTCCTCGTTCGGAAACGGAGTGAGTACGGCTTCAGTGAACAGCGTCTTGAGATAGGCCTCATGCGCCGTGCCGGCGACCACGGCGATGCGCTTTCCTTCGAGCGCCTCAGGACGCACGTCGTCGATCTCGACGCCTTTGCGCGACACGAAACGTGCCGGCGTGCGGTAATAAGGATCGCTGAAGTCGACCCGGCGGCGCATGTCGGGTGTCGCCGCCATCGAGGCAATCACGGCGTCACCGGCGTTGGTGTTGAGCCCATCGACCAAAGTATCGAAACGCCGCATCTGGATAGTGCACTGAACCTTGATCTCTTCGCAGATCATCCGCGCCAGATCGACGTTGAAGCCGGCTGGCGCCCCGTCCGGTCCGGCATAATTGAATGGCGGATAGTCGGTCTCGGTGAGAAAGCGGATCACCGTGATGCGCGACAGGTCCGGACGCTCCGGCCGCCGCCGCGGATCCCAGAAGCCCGGCACCGCCATCGTCATGGGCGGTGGCGTCACCGTTGGCGGCGCGGGCGACACGCCCTGCGGCGGGGTCTGGGCCTGCGCCACGGCAGCCGACACCGCCAATAAAATGGCGACGCGGCACGCGCTTCGGACGATGGTCGAGGTCATTCGCAGCTTTTGCAGAAGGAGTTGCAAGAATCGTTGCGAACATAGCACCGCCGCCGGGGCGGGCCAGCCACAATCGAGGCCGCGATCTGTCCTAGAGTTAAGGCTTTCAGGCGCCGGTCAGCTGCTTTTCGATCTGGTGGACCGGCAGTTTGACGAAATCCTTATCCACCTCGGCGCTGACGGCGTCGCGCAGCCGCTGCGTGTAGGCCGAACGCAGAACGCCAAGCGCCCGCGGCGGCGCCGCGACAATCAGGGATTTGATCTTGCCGGCGCCGATGGCAGCATCGAGATGCTTGGCCAACTGCAACAGAAAAGCGCGTTCTTCCTGCTCATGCCAGTCGGTTTGTTCGACCGTGCTGCTGCCGGCGCCGCTCGAACTGTGGCTGCGGCCAGGCTTGTCGGCACCAAGATCGCGGGTCGCTACGCTTTTATGTTCGAAAACTTCGATGGTCTTGAGATTGGGAAATTTAACGTCACCAACATTTTCAAGCACCAGCGCCTTGGCGCCGTCGCAAACAACAACCCACTCACCTTTGTGAATTCTCAATTCGAGCATGAACGGCCTCCTCACTCGCTACGCAACGTTAGCGCGGACCCAAGCGCCAGTTGCGCTGGATAACGCCGCGAGTGCCGGTTTTGTTGCGAAGGCCTAGTTGGTGCCGTCCAGCAGCCGGCGAGCGATGACCTGCGCCTGGATTTCCGCCGCGCCCTCGAAAATATTGAGGATGCGGGCATCGCACAGAATGCGCGACACCGGGAACTCCAGCGCGAAGCCATTGCCGCCATGAATCTGCAGCGCGTTGTCGGCGTTGGCCCAGGCGACGCGGGCGCCCAGGAGTTTCGCCATGCCGGCTTCGAGATCGCAGCGGCGGCCGGAGTCCTTCTCCCGCGCAGCGTGATAGGTGAGCTGGCGCGCGATCATGATTTCGACCGCCATCATCGCGATCTTGTCGGACACGCGCGGGAAATCGATGATCAGCCGGCTGAACTGCACGCGGCTCTGGCCATACTCGATGGCGCGCTCCATGGCCGACTGCGCCACGCCAATCGCCCTAGCAGCGGTCTGGATGCGGGCCGACTCGAAAGTCTGCATCAACTGCTTGAAGCCGAGCCCCTCGACGCCACCGAGCAGATTTTCCGCCTTCACCTCGAAGCCGTCGAAGGCGATCTCGTATTCCTTCATGCCGCGATAACCGAGCACTTCGATTTCGGTACCGCTCATGCCCTTTGCCGGGAATGGATTCTGGTCGGTGCCACGCGGCTTTTCTGCCAGCAGCATCGACAGACCGCGATGGCCTAACTCCTTCGGATTGGTGCGGACCAACAGCGTCATTAAATCGGCGCGTACCGGATGAGTGATCCAGGTCTTGTTGCCGTAGACCTTGTAGACGTCGCCCTCACGCACGGCGCGCGTTTTCAGCGAAGCCAGATCGGAGCCGGTATTCGGCTCGGTGAACACCGCGGTCGGCAGCACTTCGCCGGAGGCGAGCTTCGGCAGCCATTTCTGCTTTTGCCCCGGCGTACCGCCGCCGAGAATGAGTTCGGCCGCGATTTCCGAACGCGTGCCGAGCGAGCCGACGCCGATATAGCCGCGCGATAATTCTTCTGAGACGACGCACATCGACTCCTTGCCGAGCCCCATGCCGCCGAATTCTTCCGGAATGGTCAACCCGAAGACGCCGAGTTCGGACATCTGTGCGATGACGTCGAGTGGGATGTAGCTATTGGTTCGGTGCCAGCCCTGCGCACGATCGATCACTTCACTGTCGGCGAACTTGCGCATTTCCTCGCGGATCGACTCCAGCGTCTCGTCGAGACCGGCGACGCCAACGGTGGCGTGATAACCTTCGCGGATTAATTCGACGAGGCGGGCACGGCGTTCCACGGTATTGCCGGTGGCCATCAGACTCTCGCAGGCGCGGTTGATGCGCGAGGCGACCTGCGCCATCGACAGGCCGAGATCGCTCGGACGCACCACTTCGCCCTGACTCATCGGAATACCGCCGACGATCTGCGCGATGTATTCACCGAGACCGATGCGGACCAGATGTTCTTCGACTTCGCCGAAGGTGCCGTGTCCGATCATGCGTTCCATGTAGGCCGAAAGTTGCCGTACCGACTCGACGTAAGTCGAGAACCAGGCCAGACCGTGCGTGGCGCGCTGCTCGCGATCGAACAATTTGCCGACCACATGGCCCTCGACCACCACCTTCTCGCGAACCCTGGCGACGGCATCGGCCAACAGCGCATCGAGCGCGATGGTGGCCTCGCGGGCGAGTTCGACGAGCTCGTGCTCGGCGGTGGCGCGGGAAGCGACGATCGGCATGGGGTCCTCAGGCATGGGCGGGAAAGTTGCCGGCGACATTAAGAACACTACGCGTGCAGTGCACAAAAGCAAAGCAGGTCAAACTGCCTGATTTTCAGCCATTTTTCACCTCGCCAAAGGTCAAATTCCCACAAAATTAACCATTTCGCGCTTTGCTACCCTGATACTTCCCTGCGCAATCGCCGCTTCACCGGCGTGACTGAATCGGCCGCATGCGCTTCATGATCCGCTCGCCGCTCCGTCTGAACCGCCTGCTCACCACGTTTTCGGTGCGCACGCGGATCATCTTGCTGGCGGTCATTCCGGTAGTCGGCTTTCTCGCCAACGGGCTCACTTATTTCGCCGGCGAGCACGATGTCGCCAATGCCTTCGCCGCCGCCAGCCGTTCGAGTGCCCTGGCCGACGCGAGCCGTGACTTCAAGACGTCCGTGTCGGGCATGCGGATCATTGTGAAGGATTTCTCGGCGTCACCGAGCGACAATCTTGTCGTCAGTTTCGAGCAGGCGCACGGGCTCGCGCAGCGGAGCCTCGACACCATCGCCAGCTCCATCGACGGCAATCATACCGATAGCATTTCAAGTTTGCGCAAGGACGTCATGGACCTGCGCGCAAACTTCGCTGACATGGTCCGCGAACAGAAAGACCTCGGCTTCGATGACGCCACCGGTTTGCGCGGCAAGCTGCTCGACGCCGGCCGCGCCGTTGAACGTATCATCAACGAGAACATGACGTGGATGGCCGAGGCCGATGCCAACAGATTGATGATGTTACTCCTGGCCATGCGGCATCACGAGGCTGAATTTCGGCTGACGCACACCGAGCTGACGCGACAGCAGTTCGTGCAGGCCTTTAAACGCTTCACGGCAGTTTTCGCGGCGATCGACGCCACGCCCGAGATGAAGATGGCGCTCGAGCAATACGTCAAGACTTACGCCAGTACTTTCGCCAGTTGGGTCGAGGCTGCCGACCGCATTCAACCGATGCGCGCCATCATCGATATCGACAGCCAACGCATGTTGCCGCGCGCCGACGGGATTATCAGCCGCGCCCGGCAGACCGCGGAGGAAGCGGCAGCCGGGCTGAAACAGTCGCAACAATATACGCGCATCGGCATCATCGCCGCCGGCGTCATCGTGGTCATGCTCGGCCTGTGCCTGAGCTTGCTGATCGGCCGCAGCATTACGCGGCCGCTCAACGGCCTCGCCGAGGTCATGAAAAAGCTCGCGACCGGCGATACCAGCGCCCGCATTCCCGCGACCCATGCTCGCGACGAAATCGGCGAGATGGCGCGCACAGTGATCGTGTTCCGCGACACGATGATCGAGCGCGAAGCGCTGGCGCAAACACAGGCGCAGGATAGCCAAGCCAAGGAACTGCGCAGCGACACGATTTCGCACACCATCGTCGAGTTCAAGCACTCGGTCGAAACCGTGCTCGGCAAATTGCGTGCGGCATCGACGAAGCTCGAAACGAGCTCGTCCGATCTCAACAAAACCGCGGACACTGTTTCGGCGGAAGCCCACACCGCCAAACAGCGCGTCATTGCGGCTTCCGACAATGTCACCGCGGCCGCGAGTTCTGTGGAAGAGCTGGCGGCATCGATCAGCGAAATCGCGTCGCAAGCGGAGAAATCGACCGACGTTGCCGGCCGTGCTGTCTCGGAGGCGCGGCGCACCGTCTCGACGATGCAGCAGCTGGGCAAGGCCGCGACTCGCATCGGCGAGGTTGTCGGGCTGATTCAGTCGATCGCCGGGCAGACCAATCTGCTGGCGCTCAATGCCACCATCGAAGCAGCGCGGGCCGGCGAAGCCGGTAGGGGTTTCGCCGTGGTCGCGGCTGAGGTGAAATCGCTTGCCGGGCAGACCGCGAAAGCGACCGAAGAAATCGCGCTACAGATCGGCTCGATCCAGTCGGCGGCCGGCGATGCCGCGCAGGCGATCGAACAGGTCAACAAGATCATCACCGATATGTCAGCCATCGCCACCATGGTGGCAACGACCGTCGATCAACAGAACGACGCGGTCGCCTCGATCGCGGAAGGCGTGAGCAGCGCCTCGAGCGAGGCCCGCACCGGCGCGGAGGCGATGAGCCGCGTCGCCGGCGTCACCACCGATGCCCGCGCCACCGCGGCCGACGTTCAGGGTCTTGCCGACGCAGTCGCGGTCGAAGCCGAAGGCCTCGAGGCGGAAGTGCGCCGGTTCCTCGCCAATGTGCAGGCCGCCTGACCCCTCCTCTTGCAAAGCGCGCGGTTATAGCCAATCTCAAAGCGCGGACGTTTCGCCTCGGGGCATAGCGCTTTGCGCATTTTGAAAACGGCATTGCGAATTATATTTGATGCGTTCCGGCAGTTCCTGGCCGATGACGGCTGGGCTATTGCCAGCCACATCGCGTTGTCAACGCTGATGGCGATGTTCCCGTTTCTGATCGTCGTGACAGCGCTGGCCGGTTTCTTTTTCGGCTCCCGGCAATTGGCCGACGAAGCCGCCCGTATTCTGCTCGAAGCCTGGCCGCGCGAGGTCGCGGGCCCGATCGCACTCGATGTCGCCGGTGTTTTGACCGATACGCACCGCGGCGTGCTGACCTTCGGCGTGTTGTTCGCGTTGTACTTTGCCTCAAGTGGCGTCGAAAGCCTGCGCATCGGATTGAACCGCGCCTACGACATGAAAGAGCCGCGCTCGGTCTGGCTGCTGCGGCTGGAATCGATCGGCTATGTGCTGATCGCCGCTGTGGCGATCCTGGCGTTCTCATTTCTGGTGGTGCTGGCGCCGTTCATCTGGGGCAAGCTGGTAAACTTCTTTCCGACGCTTGAGCCGCTCGGCAGCCTTTTCAATTTCACGCGCTATGCGGTCGCCATCGTCGTGCTCGTCGTCGCGCTCTTGATCGTGCACGCCTGGCTGCCGGCCGGACGGCGGTCGTTCGCCGAGATCGCGCCGGGCATCGTTGCGACGCTGGTGTTGTGGCTGGTGGCGGGCACCGCGTTCGGCCGCTATCTCGCCAACTATGCCTTTGCTTATATTTCGATGTACGCAGGGCTTGCGTCTGCGATGATCGCGCTGATCTTCCTCTACGTCTGCGCGTCGATCTTCATCTACGGCGGCGAGTTGAATTCGGTGATCCGCAAGCAGCTGGATGAAAAACGTGCGGACAAAGTGCCGCCGGCACCATCTACGTCGAAATCCGACCCGTTCAAACCGGAGCCGACGAAGCCCTAATTGCCATTCGTCGCCGCTTCCAGCGTGTCTTCGTAGTTCTTGAGGCCCGTGCGCGGGGCGCCCACCAGCACCGACATGTTGCCGGGCGGATGCTGGTTCTTCCACATCTTCATGTGCGCCAGCGGGATCTTGTCCCAGCCGAACACTTCGCTCATGCACGGATCGATGCGGCGTTCGAGCACGAAACGATTGGCCTGCGAGGCCTGCTTCAAATGCGCGAAGTGCGAACCCTGAATACGTTTCTGTCGCATCCAGACATAACGCGCGTCGAAGGTGATATTAAAACCGGTGGTGCCGGCGCAGAACACGACCATGCCGCCGCGTTTCACCACCATCGACGACACGGGGAACGTCGCTTCGCCGGGATGCTCGAACACGATGTCGACGTCGCGTTTTCCCGTAATGTCCCAGATCGCCTTTCCGAAGCGGCGGGCTTCCTTGCTCCAGTCATTGTACTCGGCGGAGTTCACCTGAGGCAGTTGGCCCCAGCACTTGAACTCTTTGCGGTTGATCGCGCCCTTGGCACCAAGATTGAAGACATATTCCATCTTGGATTCGTCGGAGACGACCGCGATGGCGTTGGCGCCCGAAGCCGCGACGAGCTGCAGGCCGAATACGCCAAGGCCGCCGGAAGCGCCCCAGATCAAAACGTTGTCGCCGGGCTTGAGCGTGTGCGGCGGATGGCCGAACAGCATGCGGTAGGCGGTTGCCAGTGTCAGCGTGTAACAGGCTGATTCTTCCCAGGTCAGATGCTTCGGCTTCTCCATCAACTGACGCGACTGCACGCGGCAGAACTGCGCGAACGAACCGTCCGGCGTCTCGTAGCCCCAGATGCGCTGCGACGGCGACAGCAGCGGATCGCCGCCGTTACAGTCTTCATCGTCTCCATCGTCTTGATTGCAATGGACGATGACTTCATCGCCGACCTTCCAGCGCTTCACCTTGGCGCCGACCGCCCAGACGATGCCCGACGCATCGGACCCCGCGATGTGGAACGGCTGCTTATGGACATTGAAGGGGGTAATCGGCTGGCCTAGGCCGGCCCAGATACCGTTGTAGTTCACGCCGCCGGCCATCACGAGGAGGAGAACTTCGTCCTCGCCGATGGCCCAAGTCGGTACGACCTCAAGCTGAAAGGATTTATCGGGCGGCCCGTGCCGGTCCTGGCGAATGACCCAGGCGTGCATTTTTTCAGGCACGTGACCAAGCGGCGGAATCTCGCCGACGTCATAGAGGTCCTTATGAGGAGCAAAGCTCCTCGCCTGCGCAACAGCCGGCATCGGGCAGCCTCCTTGGTAGCTGTCGTCAGTCTGACGCAATACATGTTGCAGCGCAATAAGATCGTTAACCCAGGGGTAGTACGGCGAAAAACTCTGGTTTTTAAGGGTTTAACAAGGCTGCCGGCCTAGCTTGACCTCAGACGAGGCCCTATGTCCGATCAGACCCTTCAGCGCACGCATTGTATCGCCTTCACCCCGGCCGCTCTGCCGTGGCTGATGACTGCGGGGATTTACGCGCTGCTGATGCTCCTCGGACCCAAGCTCCTTGGCGACCCGGACACCTACTCGCACATCGCGATGGGCCGCTGGATGCTGGCGCACCTCACGGTGCCGAACGGTGATCCGCTGTCGCTCACCATGCGCGGCGAACACTGGATCGCGTTTGAATGGCTGTCGCAGATTGCGTACGCCACAGCGCTGTCGCTCGGCGGCTGGACTGGCGTCGTTGCGCTTGCTGCTTTGGCGGCGTCCGCCGCATTTGGATTGCTTACGCATTTTCTGCTGCGCTACTGGCAGCCGACACCGGCGCTAATCGCCGTGCTGGCCGCATTCGTTTTGGTGTCGCCCCATATTCTGGCGCGGCCGCATATCCTGGCGTTGCCGCTGATCGTCGCGTGGGTCACGGCGCTGATCCGCACCGTCGACGAGCGCCGCGCGCCGCCGTGGCACATGCTGCCGTTGATGGTGTTGTGGGCGAACCTGCACGGCAGCTTTACGTTCGGCATTGCAATTGCCGGCGGCATCGCCTGCGACGCATTGTGGAACGCACCGAAGAACGAGCGCTTCCGCGTGGCGGGGCAGTGGTTGCTGTTTGGCGTGCTCGCCATCGCCGCCGCCAGCATCAATCCTTACGGACCAGAAGCAATTTTGGTAACGACGCGCACAATTGCGCTCGGCGAAGTGCTGACCATCGTCACCGAGTGGCGTTCGCAGGACTTCACGCATCTCGGCCCGTTTGAACTTATTATGCTCGGCGCCTTCGGCTTCGCGCTCTATCGCGGCGTCAAGCTGCCGCCGATACGCATTCTGCTGATGTTCGGCCTTCTGCATCTGAGCCTGTCGCAATCGCGGCACGCTGAACTGCTCGCCCTGCTCGCGCCGATGCTGCTGGCACGGCCGCTCGCCGAACAGTTTGCTTCGATGGCGGCAGAACACGGCATCGCCCGCACCTCGGCGTGGATGCCGGCCACTGTTGTTGCCGTGTTGACTGCAATTACCGGCGCCTCAGCCACGCGCGCGATTTCGCCTGCCGCCAACATCACGCCGTCGCAGGCGCTGGCATCGATCGACACCGCCAAAACTGGCCGCATTCTCAACGCCTACGACTTCGGCGGTTATCTCGATTTTGCCGGCATTCCGGCCTTTATCGATGGCCGCGCCGAGCTCTACGGCACGAAATTCATTATGCGCCACAGCCGTGCGCTGGACTTGCAGAACCTGCCGGATTTCCTGGCGATGCTCGACGAGTACAAATTCAGCGCAACGCTGCTGACGCCGTCGACACCTGCGGTGGCGTTGCTTGATCGTCTACCTGAATGGAAGCGCGTCTATGCCGACGATATTGCCGTGGTGCACATTCGGCGCTGAGCGTTAGGCCGCGGTGGTCGTCCGCTTGTCGGAGGACCGATCGGCGACAACCTGCCCTGAGGATTGCGCTCGATCGAAACCTTCCTTCTCCGACACGACGTAGAGCGGACGGCGCTTCACCTCGCCGTGGATGCGGCCGACGTAAAGTCCCATGATGCCTGTCATGATCATGTTCATGCCGGACAGGAACGAGACGATGATGATGGTCGAGGCCCAGCCCGCGACCATGCTCGCATCGCCCGCCAGCCAATGCCCGACAACATAAAGAGCATAGAGCGCGGCGAAAGCAGACACGGCAAAGCCGCACCAGATCGCCAGCCGCAGCGGTGCATCGGAAAAGCCGACAACGCCGTGTGAGGCGAGCCGCAGCATCTTGAACAAAGGATATTTCGTTTCACCGGCGGCGCGTGGCAGGCGGTGAAAGGCAACTTCGGTTTGGTTGAAGCCGAGCCAGGCGAACATGCCGCGCACGAAGCGGTCCTGCTCGGGCATCGCGAGGAAAGCGTCGAGCACCTTGCGGTCTATAAGCCGGAAATCGCCGGTATCGCGCGGGATATTGACCGACGAGAGACGGCCGAGAAGTTTGTAGTAAAGGCTTGCAGTTGCTTGCTTAAAGGGACTGTCGCCTTCGCGGGAAAGACGGCGGCCGTAAACGACCTCGTAGCCTTCTTTCCACTTCTCGATCATCTGCCCGACGACTTCGGGCGGATCCTGCAAATCGGCGTCCATGACGATGATCGCGTCACCGCAAGCCACTGACATTCCTGCAGTAATCGCGGCCTGATGGCCGAAATTGCGCGACAGGCCGATGAAGCGGTAGCGCGGGTCTTCCTTGGCCTTGGCGCGCAGGACAATGGCGCTGCAATCGCTGCTGCCGTCGTCGACGAAGATGGTTTCTGTAACACCATCAATGCCTTGCATCATCGCATCGAGGCGATGCAGCAACACTGGCAGCACGGCCTGCTCGTTGAAAACAGGCACGACGATGCTGTAGCGCGGACGGTTTTCGCAGTTCGGACCCATGCGGACGGACGGTAATAGCGGGGTATTAAGGAAACTTTGTCGGTTGGGACGCTGGCAGGCCCTCAACAGCGCAAGAACCCAGCATTTGCGGGATTCTCACAGCCGATCTGGCTGCATCAGTCACGGTATAATCAGGCCATCGACGCAGGCGTCGCTTTGCTGTTGAATCGGGCTGATACGCGGTTGCTGTCAGAAACAAAGCCGCGATCAGGGGAGAACGTCCATGGACCTTCAAGCTCTTGTCATCCTGCTCGTGATTGGTGCGATCGCCGGCTGGCTGGCCGGCCAGATAATGAAAGGCGGCGGCTTCGGCCTGATCGGCGACATCATCGTCGGTATCATCGGCGCCTTCATCGGCGGCTGGCTTTGGGGCACGCTTCACCTGCCCGGCCTTGGGCCGTGGTGGCTGACATCGATTATCAGCGCGACCATCGGCGCGTGCATTTTGTTGTTCTTGCTCCGCTTGATCAAACGTTAGCGCAGACCGGCTTTGGCATCCGGGCGAAGGACTGGTTTCGGACTAGTCCTCCGCCTCCGACTTCGGGGTGTGCGGATTAAATCCGCACACTTGAAATGTTGCATTGCAACAAAGGTTACGTCACACTGCCGTAACAGGCAGCGCACCGATGGCCGAACTACCGACGCGCGACAAACCGTGGATTTTCCGCACCTACGCCGGTCACTCGACGGCGAAGGACTCCAACGCGCTCTACCGCAAGAATTTGTCGAAGGGGCAGACCGGTCTCTCGGTCGCTTTCGATCTGCCGACCCAGACCGGCTACGACTCCGATCACGTGCTGGCCAAAGGCGAGGTCGGCAAAGTCGGCGTGCCGATTTCACATCTCGGCGATATGCGGGCGTTGTTCACCGACATTCCGCTGGCGCAGATGAACACCTCCATGACCATCAACGCCACCGCGGCGTGGCTGATGGCGCTCTACATCGCCGTAGCCGACGAACAAGGCGCGCCACGCAATGCGCTGACCGGTACCATCCAGAACGACATCATCAAGGAATATCTGTCGCGCGGCACTTACGTGTTTCCGCCCGCGCCGTCGATGCGGCTGATCAAGGACATCGCGATCTTCACCACATCGGAATTGCCGAAGTGGAATCCGATGAACATCTGCTCTTATCACCTGCAGGAGGCCGGTGCGACCCCGGTGCAGGAACTTGCTTACGCGCTCGCCACTGCGATCGCCGTGCTCGATACCGTGAAGAAGTCGGGCGAGGTGAGCCAGGAAAAATTCGGCGAGGTCGTCGGCCGTATCTCGTTCTTTGTCAACGCCGGCATGCGCTTCGTCACCGAGATCTGCAAGATGCGCGCCTTCCTCGACCTGTGGGACGAGATCACGCGCGACCGCTACGGCGTCACCGATCCCAAGCAGCGCCTGTTCCGCTATGGCGTTCAAGTGAACTCGTTGGGCCTCACCGAGCCGCAGCCGGAAAACAACGTCGCCCGCATTCTCATCGAAATGCTTGCGGTCACGCTGTCGAAAAAAGCCCGCGCCCGCGCCGTGCAGTTGCCGGCCTGGAACGAGGCGCTCGGCCTGCCGCGGCCCTGGGATCAGCAATGGTCGCTGCGCATGCAGCAGATTCTCGCCTACGAGACTGACCTTTTGGAATACGGCGATCTGTTCGACGGCTCCAAGGTGATGGATGCCAAGGTCGAGGCGCTCAAGGCCGAAGCCAAGGAAGAATTG
>DASYCM010000090.1:0-15583 GCA_036500165.1 Pseudolabrys sp. | reverse complement strand
GACGATGATGTGGCTGGTGACGGTGAAGGTGTAGGGGATCAGCCCGATCATGTTCACGGTCAAAATGAACATGAAAATCGTGAAGACGAAGGGGAAGAACCGCATGCCCTCGGAGCCGGCGGTCGATCGCACGGTCGTTGCTACAAATTCGTAGGATAGCTCGGCGGCCGATTGCAGCCGCGACGGCACCAGGCTGCGCTTGGCGGTGCCGATGATCAGGAAAGCGGTGATGACGACCACAGCCGCCAGCATGAAGGCGGCGGAGTTGGTGAACACAATCTCGGTGTTACCGATGTGCGCGACCGGGAAGAGATCGACAATGCGGAATTGGTGGATTGGATCGGCGGCCATATTGGGTCGTGCGCTCTAGTCGGTCAGATTATTACTACGGACGACGCCTGCCGCCCGCATCACGTTAAGAACTCCGGCCGCGAAGCCGAGCAATAGAAAGACGATCAGCCCCCACGGCGAAATGCCAAGCCACTTATCGAGCAGCCAGCCGATCAGCGCGCCGACCAGAACTCCGGCGACCAGTTCGGTCGACATCCGGAAACCCTTGGCGAACGCCGAAGCATCGGCGGCCTGACGAGAGCCGGTCACGTTTTCGGATGGACGGTTCGCTGTTGCGATCCGTTCGCCGAGACGCTGGAGCCTCGCGGAGAGAGCAGCCTCGTCGTCCGGCGGTTCTTTGCCTTCACCTTTTTTGCCCTGCGTGTCGTCAGCCATGCTTTCGACTCGCGAGGTTTAAAGGTTCGCTCCGTTCCGCCGCCCTAAAAGCCGCGGGGACCATACTTAGCGGGTCTTTATGAGTCAAGGAACCGGTTGAAGGAGGTAAGTATTTGATAATATGGAATAAAGTTGAAATTTTGCAGCCGCTGTGGATGGCCTCGCGTGCACTGCGGCAACGTCATCAACAGCGCAGCGCCATAGGGCCGTTCAGCGCGGCCTGGACGGGTGCTAGGCTCGGCCATTCCTGGCGCCGGAACGGGAGTGTTTAATGCGGAAAATCAGCCTCGCCGTCATGGTGTTTTTAGCGTCGGCTGCCGTGCCCGCGGCTGCGCAAACGCAAGCTGACGGTCAAAAGCAGGTTGAAGCCCAGACGCAGACACCCGCGCGCTACGCGTTCAACCCGGTCAATGATGGTTTTCTCCGCCTCGACACTATCAGCGGACAGGTTTCGTTTTGCAGCCCGACCAGCGCCGGTTGGGCCTGTCAGGCGGTGCCGGAAGACCGCGCCGCGCTTGAGAAGGAAATCGCGCGGCTGCAGGACGAAGTCACGAGCTTGAAGCAGCAGGTTGCGGCCTTGCGCGATCCGGAGCCGCCGCGCCCTCCCGCCGATCTTGTCAGACCGGATTCTGCGCCGCCGGCTGCGCAGAACGACCGGGCGTCGGAATTGCGCACTGATCTGGCACGCGCCAAGGCGGCGGTGCAGAACGCGTGGCAGCGTGTGGTGGATATGATCAAGGGTTTTCAGAAGGACATGATGCGCAAGAGCTGATTAGCTAAAGCTGATCAAACCGGGTCTCGCGTCACATCGCTGGTAAATTATGGCTGGCAAGCTGTCCTCAATTTCTGAAATCGAGCCGCAGCTCATCGCGACGGCAACCTTGCGCGTCGAAACGCCGGGGACCGGCTTCACGGAGATCACCAGCGAGGCCAGAGGTTTCGTCTTGCAGGCCGGCGGGTGCGACGGCGTGTTGCTTGTCTATTTGCGCCACACATCGGCGTCGCTCACCATTCAGGAAAATGCCGATCCCGATGTGCAGGCCGACCTCGTCACGGCACTTGATCGCCTTGCGCCCGAGCATGCGCCCTGGGTTCACGACATCGAGGGGCCTGACGATATGCCCGCGCATGTGAAAGCGATGCTCAACGGCGTGTCCTTGCATGTGCCGGTGAGCGGCGGGCAGCTTTCGCTCGGCATCTGGCAAGGTCTTTATCTGGCCGAGCACCGGCGCGAACCGCACAGCCGCGAGGTGACATTGCAGTTTATCGGTACCAAGACGAAGACATAGCGCGGCCGGCTGTGCATTTTGTGTTCAGGGGCCTTCTGGAATTGTATGGGAACGGATGGTATGTGGCTGGCCGGCTAGGCTAGTGCATTGAAATATAATGACTATATGCGCGGGGCCGATGAGCGGCTCAAATACTTGCGCTCGTAACCGTCGGACGGGCACATTGCACTACGTGCGCTGCGGGCGCAGATAGGCCCCAAGGGCTACGACGAGCTGGGAAAGTCGAAGACGTGGAAGCGACGCAAAGTTATCGTTTGGTGATCGCCGACGACCACCCGCTGTTTCGCGGCGCCTTGCGAGAATCGATCTCGGGCCTGCTGGAGCAGGTCGAGATCGCGGAAGCCGGGACCTTCGACGATCTGGTCGTGCTGCTGGAGAAAGGCGCCAGCGACGTCGATCTGCTGCTGCTCGACCTCGCGATGCCGGGCGTGCGCGGCTTCTCCGGTCTTATCTATATGCGAGCGCAATATCCGAGCGTGCCGGTCATCGTGGTGTCGGCCAATGACGATCCGGCGACCATTCGCCGCTGTATGGGATTCGGCGCTTCAGGCTTCATTCCAAAGACGCTGGGCGTCGATGAAATGCGCGCGGCGGTGTCGCGGATTTTGAACGGCGGTGTGTGGACGCCGCCGGACGTCGACCTCGGTGCCGGCGCCGATGCTGAAGCGAGCGAGTTGATGGCACGGATGGCGACGCTGACGCCGCAGCAGGTGCGCGTGCTGATGATGTTGTCGGAAGGCCTGCTCAACAAGCAGATCGCCTACCAGCTCAGCGTGTCGGAAGCGACGGTGAAGGCGCACGTCTCGGCGATTCTGCAAAAGCTGGGCGTCGAGAGCCGCACGCAAGCCGTGATCGCCGCCGCCAAAATCGAAGCCGGCCATTGGCCGCAGAGCGCTTCAGCCGAAAATTAAAATCTATTCTGCCGCGGCGACGCGGAGCACGCGCCACTGCGCCAACAGCGCACGCAACGCTGCCGGCTTTAACGGCTTTTGCAAAACCTGAATGCCTTCGGCCTGCGCCCGTTCGCGCGTTGCCGGTGAGCGGTCGGCGGTGATCAGGATCGCCGGCAAGTTGCCGCACTGCGCCCGCAGCGCGACAATGGCTTCGATGCCGTCGCCGTGGTCGAGGTGATAATCGACGAGCAAACCGTTCGGCGTGGCCGGACCTGCGGCAACTGCGGCGAGTGCCGTGTCGAGATCGGGTGCCTTTATGACTTCGCAGCCCCAGCCTTGCAGTAGCGTCTCCATGCCATCGAGCACGGAGGGCTCATTGTCGATACACAACGCCGTGGTGCCGGCGAGTTGGCCGGGATCGACGCGCGTGTCGTCGCGCGGCGGTAGTTCGACCGGTGCAGCATTCGAGCGCGGTACGCAAACGGCAAAATGCGAACCGCTACCCGCGACGGATTGCAGTTCGATCGTATGGCCGAGCACGCGCGCGACGCGCTCGACGATGGACAATCCGAGGCCGACACCGCGCGCGATGCGCGCGCCTTGTTCGAGGCGGTGGAACTCCACGAAAACATCGCGGCGTTTCGACTCCGGAATACCGACGCCCGTGTCGTAGACGTCGATGCGCAATTCATTGCCGCGACGGCGGCAGCCGACCAGTACGCGGCCGCTCGGCGTATATTTGATCGCATTCGACACGAGGTTTTGCAGCAGCCGCCGCAGCAGGCGGCGGTCCGAGCGCACCACCAGCGAGCACGGTACATAGAGGAGTTCGATGCCCTTGGTCGCGGCCAGCGGCGCGAATTCCAATTCGATCTGGCGCATCAATTCGTCGATGCGGAAACTGGAAAATTCCGGCCGCATTGCGCCGGTATCCAGCCGCGACATGTCGAGCAGTGCGCCGAGGATTTCCTCGACCGCTTCAAGTGACGCATCGATGTTGCCGACCAGGCGCCGGTCATCGCCGCCGCCGCGCTCGATGAGGCTGGTCACATAGAGCCGCGCGGCATTGAGTGGCTGCAAAATGTCATGGCTTGCCGCCGCCAGAAACTTCGTTTTGGAAATATTGGCTTCGTCGGCCTCGCCTTTGGCGCGGGCCAACGCCGCGTTGAGCAACGTCAGTTCCTCGGTGCGCTCGCGCACACGCCGCTCCAGCGTCTCGTTGGAGCGCTCGAGTGCCTCGGCGGCTTCGACGCTGGACGTGATGTCGGTGAAGGTCGTCACGATGCCGCCGTCCGGCATACGGTTGGCGCGCACTTCGATCACCATGCCCTCGGCGAAACGCTCAAGGAAAGGTTCGCTGCCGGAGATGTAGCGTTCGATTTGCACCTGCACCGTGTCGGCCAGCCGGTCAGGATGAATGTTGCTGCGCCTGCCGTTGAAGCGAAGGATTTCCGCGAGCTCGCCGCCCGAGCGGATCAGGCTTGGCGGCAGATCGAGAATTTCACCGAACTGCCGGTTCCAGCAGATCAGTTGCAGGTCCTTGTCGAACACCGCGATGCCCTGGCGCACATGGTCGAGCGCGGTTTGCAGGATTTCGCGGTTGTACTGGATCGCCGCGTTGGCGTCGTCGAACAGCTTCAACGCGGCCTTGGTCGACACCGTGCGTTTGCGCAGCAGCAGCGAGAGTACCAGCCGCGACGAGGCGCCGCCGATGGCGGAAGACAAAATGTATTCGGCGTGACGTACCAACCGGAAATCGGCTTCGTCGGCGGGCTCAAGGCTGATGCGGTGGGTGCCGGCGAAATTTTCCAGCGCGCTGCGCGTGCGTTCTTCGCCGAGATAGCGCGCGACCGTAGTGGTGAGTTCTTCAACCGTCACCGACGAGCGCCACAGCCGGAAGCTCGGCGCGATCGGCGTCAGGTCGGAGGGCACGAAAGTGTTGGCCTGCAGGCGTTCGATCGCGGCTGGCTCGCGGCGTAGCGAGAAGCCGATATAGGCGAGGACGTTGACGGTCAGGCTCCACACCACGCCATGCACCAGCGGCGCCAGTTCCAGTCCGAACAGATGCTGCGGCCGCAGCATGGCGATGCCCCACGGCCCCGCGGCGAGGATGCGCTGACCGATGAAGCCGACGTCGGCGAAGGTCGGCAGCAACAAAGTGTAGGCCCAGATCGCGATGCCGGCGCTCATGCCCGCGATGGCGCCGGCGGCAGTGGCGCGGCGCCAGAACAGGCCGCCGAAAAATGCCGGCGCCAGTTGCGCCACGGCGGCAAACGACAGCAAGCCGATCGAGGCGAGCTGTGCGTCGCCTGCCGAGCGGTAATAGAGATAAGCCAGTACCAGAATGGCGAAGATCGCGACGCGCCGTACTTTCAGTAGCAGCGAGCCGACGTTGTCGCCGCCGCTCAGCGCGCCCCGCTGTTGCAGGACCAGCGGCATGATCAGGTCGTTCGACACCATGATCGACAGCGCGACCGATTCGACGATCACCATCGCAGTCGCCGCCGACAGTCCGCCCACGAAAGCGACGATGGTCAGAACGTAGGAGCCGGTTTGCAATGGCAGCGCCAGCACGAACATGTCGCTGTCGACCGAACCCTCGGGGAAAGTGAGGAGACCGGCAAGGGCAATGGGAACGACAAAGAGATTGATCAGCACCAGATAGATCGGGAACATCCACGCGGCGCGCTTGATCTCGTCCTCGTTATTGTTCTCCACCACCGCGACATGGAATTGGCGCGGCAGCAGAATGATCGCCAGGAACGACAACAGCGTGGTGGCGATCAAAACGTCGAGCGGCGGCTCCCGCGTGAATATGCTGGCGGTTTGCGCGCTTTGCCGTGCAGCTTCGAATAGCGCGCCGGGCCCGCCGAACATCCAGAACGTCACGAAGATGCCGACCGCGAGGAAAGCGAACAGCTTGACGATCGATTCCGCGGCAATCGCGAGCATCAGTCCGTCCTGATGTTCGGTGGCGTCGACATGGCGGGTGCCGAACAGCACGGCGAAGGTCGCCATCAAGAACGCGACGAACAGCGCGATGTCGCCGAGCATCGGCCTGGAAAGTTCGGCCATCGGTCCAAGCTGAGCGAGGATGGTTTCCAGCGAGGAAGACACTGCTTTGAGCTGCAGGGCGATGTAGGGAATGGTGCCGACGATGGCGATCAGCGCAACCGTGGCGGCGACCGTCTGGCTCTTGCCGTAGCGCGCCGCGATGAAGTCGGCGATCGAGGTGATGTTCTGGGCTTTTGCCAACCGGACGATGCGCAACAGCAATGGCGCGAACAGGCCGATCATCAGCACCGGGCCGATGTAGATCGTCAGGAACTCATAGCCGGTGCGTGAGGCTGAGCCGACCGAGCCGAAGAAGGTCCACGATGTGCAGTAGATGGCGAGCGAGAGCGGATAGATCAGCAGCCGGGTGCGGTTCGCGCCGCCTTGGCCAAGCCGGGCGCGGTCGCCGTAGCTTGCCACCAGGAACAGCAGGCCGATGTAGGCAAGCGCCACCGCGACGACGACCCAGCCTTGCAGCATCCGCGCTCCAGATTCCTTTTAAGCCCAAGATTTCTTCAAGCCCAAGTTCCCTTTAAGCCTTTGGCTCTGGACGATTTTACTCCCGTCTACGACTTTTAGATAGGTGCGTCCGGCCTGCCGTAAACCGGCGATTGACGGCAGCCGCGACGCGCGGCATGCAGCGCCTTCAACGAGCCGCGCACCTTGTCCCAGCCGCCAGCCCTTAGCCGCACCGATACGCTCCGCAACGTCGCGGAGACGTTGGCGTTTGGCGCTGCCGGCGGCCTGACCCTTGGTCTTGCCGGTATGCCGGCGGGCTATTTGTCTGGTGCCATTATTGCGGTCGCCGCGGCGGCTTTGGCGGGGCGGCCGATGCTGATCCCGCCGCCGCTTCTGCGTGTGCTGCTGGTTGCGCTCGGCATTTCGCTGGGCGCGGTGGTGACGCCAGAGACGCTGCACGGCATGACGAGTTATCCGCTGAGCATCGCTGTGCTCGTCGTCGCCTGTGTGTTCATCAGCGTCGCCGGTACGCTCTATCTGCGTGCGGTGCACGGCTGGGACACTGTTACCGCATATCTCGCCGCGGCGCCCGGCGGCCTGTCGCAGGTGATGGCGATCGCCATCGAGATTGATGGCGATGTCCGCGCCATCGCCATCGTGCAGACCATTCGCGTCGTTATCATCGCGGTCTGCCTGCCGGGACTGATGGCGTTTTTCGGCATCGCGCATCAGGGCGCGCGCAGCCTCGCCGGTACGTTCGATCCGGCGCAGATCAACGAATTCGCGATTCTGATTGCGGTGTCGACGGCCGCCGCATACCTGGCAAATCTTGCGCGGTTTCCGGGCGGCTTGCTGTTCGGTGCGATGATCGCGTCAGCGGCCTTGCATGGCAGCGGCTACATCCACGTTGTGATGCCGTGGTGGGTCGCCTATTCGGTCATGATCGCGTTCGGCTCTACGACCGGTTCGCGCTTCGCCAATACGCCGCTGAAACTGTTGCTCAACTTCATCGGCGCGGCCATCGGCTCGTTCGCGGTCTCGGTGGCGATCGTCGTCGTCTTCGCGGTCATTTTAGTCCAGTTTCTTTCGTTGCCGACGGCCGAGGTGTTGATTGCTTACGCGCCCGGCGCGGTCGATGCGATGATGCTGCTGGCGCTCGCGCTTAATCTCAATCCGGTTTACGTCGGCGCGCATCACCTGACGCGCATCTTCTTCGTGCTGCTGACAATGCCGATCATCGCGCGCATGGGCCACCGGCACATCCACAAGCACGGTCACAGCAAAGAACTGCCGATTGAGAAGCCGCCGTTTGACGACAGTGAATGACGCTTAAGCGTTATTCGGCCGCCAGCGCCTGCTTGCGCGTCGGCAGATCCAGGCGATCCCAGACATCGATCAACGCTTCCGCCAGACGGTCGATCAGCGCGTCGTCGTGATAGGGCGACGGCGTGATGCGCAGCCGCTCTTCGCCGCGCGGCACGGTCGGATAGTTGATCGGCTGGATGTAGATGCCGTGTTCGGCGAGCAGCATGTCGCTCGCCGCCTTGCACTTCTCGGCATCGCCGATCAGCACCGGCACGATATGCGTGGTTGACGGCATCACCGGCAGACCGGCGGCATTGAGCACGGCCTTGACGCGTGCGGCGCGGTCTTGATGGCGTTCGCGTTCCCAGCTCGATGCCTTGAGATGTTTGATCGCAGCGGTCGCAGCGGCGCAGATCGCCGGCGGCAGCGCGGTGGTGAAGATGAAACCCGGCGCATAAGAGCGCACAGCATCGATCAGGGTTTCGGAGCCGGTGATGTAGCCCCCGAGGCAACCAAACGCCTTGGCCAGCGTGCCCTCGATGACGTCGACGCGACTCATCGCGTTGTCGCGGTCGCAGATGCCGCCGCCGCGCGAGCCGTACATGCCGACCGCGTGCACTTCATCGCAGTAGGTCATCGCGCCGTACTTCGCCGCGAGATCGCAGATCGCGTGCACCGGGGCGATATCGCCGTCCATCGAATACAGGCTCTCGAACATGATCAGCTTCGGCCGCGCCGGATCGGCGGCCTTCAGCAGCTCTTCGAGATGGGCGACGTCGTTGTGGTGCCAGATCTGGCGCTCGCAGCCGGATTGGCGCGCGCCTTCGATCATCGAATTGTGGTTGAGGGCATCCGACAGGATCAGGCAGTTCGGCAACAGCTTGGCGATGGTCGGGATGCCGGTCTGGTTCGAAACGTAGCCGGAGGTGAAGACGAGGGCGGCCGGCTTGCCGTGCAGGTCGGCGAGCTCGCGCTCCAGATCGACCAACGGGTGGTTCGTACCCGCGATGTTGCGGGTGCCGCCGGCGCCGGTGCCCATGCGGGCCGCGACATCGACCATGGCGCCGATCACCTTAGGGTGCTGGGCCATGCCGAGGTAGTCGTTAGAGCACCAGATCACGACATCCTTGGCGCCTTCCGGAGAATGCCAAAGCGCGTGCGGGAACCGGCCGGCGATGCGTTCCAGGTCGGCGAACACCCGATAGCGGCGCTCGTCACGCAGCTGATCCAAGGCCTGCTCGAAAAAAGCGTTATAATTCATGGGATTCTTCTAACTGGAACGCCCGCTGACAGCGTTTTTAGAAGGCTTCCAGGGGGTTTGTCGAGCCAAGATTGCGAGCATTCCAAAGTGCCGCAATGCATGGCTCAGCGGGCCCGAGCGGCTCCGAAATCCTTCAAATCGAGGTATCCCCGCATCCCGGCCAGCATCAGCGCCCCAATGTGAAGCTGGAGCGAGAATTCGCCGCTTTGAATCATGGCGGCGAGTTCAGTGGACGTGACGACCTTCAGTTCGATGCCGGCTTCGATGGTTGCGTCATTCGCGCGCGTGCCGCATTCGACAAAGAAGGAATGCAACTGGTTCGACAGGCGTGCCGTGCAGGGCGCAAAGCTGCCGAGGTCATGCACGGCAAGCGTTGGGAAGCCGGTCTCTTCCATCAGCTCGCGGCGGCAGGTGTCGCTGGCGGCTTCGCCTTTGTCGACAAGACCGGCGGGCAGCTCCCAGGTGAAACGTTCTTGCGCCGGCCGGTATTGCCGCACTATCGGGATTTTGCCGTCGGGCGTGCGCGCGACGATGGCGATGTAATCCTGCTGCCCGACCGCGTGATAAAGCTCAGACGTCGCGCCTTCAGTAAATTCGACCTCGCGCTCGATGACCTTCATCCACGGCGAAACGTCGATGGTGCGCCGGGATTTGATCTTGGGCCAGTCGGTCATGCAGTCAGTTTATCCGTCATGGTCGGGCTTGTCCCGGCCATGACGACTGTCACGTTACAAGAACTTGGGCACCGGCAGCGGCGTGATCAGTTGTCCCTTGAAGCCCTTGGCCTTGAGCTTGGGCGCCAGTTCGTCGGCAATGTGCCAGGAGAAGATGACGGCGCAGTCGGGCTGGTCTTCGAACAATCTGGCCTCGTCGACCACCGGAATTTGCGTGCCCGGCATATACTTGCCGATCTTCAGCGAGCCGGCGATTTCGCAGACATAGTCGATGAGCCCTTCGTCGAGCCCGACATAGTTGACCATGGTCGATGCGCGTGACGGCGCGCTGATGCCGGCGACGCGGGCGCCTTTTTCCTTGAGGTCGCGCAGCATCGACATCAAGCGCAGCTTCGACAGCACGACATCGCGTTTGAAGTCGGCCAGGCGCTTGGTCATGGCCTCGCCGCGCGGTTCGGCCGCCAGCATGCGCGCGACGCTCGGCTGCACATTGTGCGTGCCTTTGCGTGCCGCATAGACGCGGATCGAGCCGCCGTGGCTCGGAATCGGCCGCGCGTGGAAGACTTCGAGGTCGTGCATCTCCAGGAGAGCTTTAAGGCTCGCCAGCGAATAGTAGCGCAGGTGCTCGTGGTAGATCGTGTCGTATTGCAGCGTATCGAGCAGCGGAATGAGATAGTGCGATTCCGAAATGAAGACGCCGTCGTCCTTGAGCATCTCGACGATACCGTCGACGATGGCGTGGACATCTTCGATGTGCGCGAAACAGTTGGCCGCGGTAACGACGCTGGCCGTGCCGTATTCGCGTTTCACTTCGCGTCCGACGTCGGCGCTGAAATAGCGCTTGATGGTCGGAATGCCGCGCGAATTAGCAATGTCGCCGACATCGGTCGGCTCGATGCCGAGAATGCGGTGGCCGCCTTTCTGGAAATTCGAAATCAGCGTGCCGTCGTTCGAGCCGATATCGACAACGAGATCGTCGGGGCCAAGGCCGAGCAGGGCGGCAGACTCGCGATGCAGATCGGCGAAGTTGTCGCGCAACAGCTTGGTCATGCCGCTGGTGTAGGGATATTCCGGCGGGAAGATGATGACGGGATCGACCGCGACGCCGAGCTGTACCAACTCGCAATTCGTACAATGCAGGAGATTGGTCGGAAACCACGGTTGCTGCCGCGGCACCTGGCCGATTGGCACCATCTGGTTCACCGGCGGCATGTAACCGAGCGACAGCACGTCATCGAGCGGCGCGTGGCCGCAGATCTGGCAGCACTCGACCGGGACGCTGCCCCCGGTTCCGGCGCCGCGCGCGACTTTGATCTGGCGCAAAGCAAAGGCTCCATTTGCTGGTAGTAGTTTCGCCGCACCCCTAACACGCCTGTTTAATGGCGGCTATCGGGCTCAAACCGGTGTTCGTCGGCGCGTTGGGAGTGTCTTAATTACCTGCTTCTGCAGGCGATCCGTTTCTTAGACGCTGGTCCAATTCACCCCGGCCCGCTCCGTGCGTGCCGGTCGCCGAGGTAATGATGGTTTTCTCGCTCGCTTACCGTAGCCGCAATCTTATTGAGCAGACGCATGCCGACAGCCTTGCCGAGCTGACGAAGTTGCTCGAGGTTTCCAGAGAGAGAAACGCAAAGCTCGGCGTGACGGGAGCGTTGATTTTCAATCAGGGACTGTTTGCCCAGATTCTGGAAGGTGACGAGGCTGCGGTCCTCGACATCTTCGAAAGCATCAAGAGAGACCCTCGCCATACCGATATCGTCCTCTGGCCGTTTCAGTCTTATGAAGAGCGGCGTTTCAAGTCCTGGTCGATGGCTTTTGTCGGTCCGTCTCCGGGCGCACAGAAATACTACGAACGCTTTTCTCTGACGAACGGGTTTGAGTGGACACAGGCCTCGGCGGGGGCGCTCGTGGATCTCGTGTTTGACCTTGTCGCCATGCAGGACGGGTCGGGAAAGAGACAGCTACACTAACACCTGCTGCCGTTATGCTTTCGGCGCCAGGTCGGCGTTTCGCCAGTACCAGTCGACGGTCGGCTCGAGGCCCTCGCTGAGCCGCACGCGCGGTTCATAGCCGAGCTTCGCCAGCTTCGAAATATCGGGACAGCGGCGCATTGTGCCGCCGGGTTGAAGCTTACCGGGAATGATGTCTATCTCGGCGTCGGCGATATCGGCGATGCACCGCGCTACATGGGCGATAGTGACTTCTTCGGTGGTACCGACGTGATAGATGCCGAGATGCTCGCCTCTGTCGCGCATCACCATGACGCCGGCGACGAGATCGTCGATATAGCAGAAGCTGCGCGTCTCCTCGCCGGTGCCCTGAATGTCGAATTGCAGGTGGTTGCCCGGCTGCTGCGGCCCGAGCTTCTTCATGCGCAACGCGAACTGCGGAATGACGTGCTCGAAGCCCATATCGGGGCCGTAGACATTGTGCGGCCTGAAGATCAGCACGCGTTCGAAATATTTGCGGCCGTAATTGACCGCCATCAATTCGCTGATGAGCTTGCCGCCGCCGTAGGAATAGCGCGGATTAAGCACATCGGGCACGACCAGCGGCGCTGTCTCGTCGGTCGGCACTTGCGGCGGCGTTTGATAGACCTCAGACGATGAGGCGAGGATGAGCTTGCCGATATTATTTTTACGGCAGGCGTCGATGACGTTGATCATGCCGCGCACGCCGACATCGAGCACGAGGTCGGGCTGGCTGTAGAAGAACTCGGTGCCGTTGACGAAGGCCAGATGGTGCACCTCGTCCATGCCTTGCGCAGCCTTCTCGACGGCGGCTGCGTCACGCACATCGCCGCCAATGAATTCGATGTCTTTCTCGACCTCGGCCAGGCGGCGCGGGCGTCCACGCGAATTGTCGTCGAGCACGCGTACGCGCTCGCCGTTCTTGACCAGTGCCTTGACGAGCCCCGAACCGATGAAGCCGCTGCCGCCGGTGACGAGAATTTTTGCGCCGCTCATGATCGGCCTCGCTGTTTCACGCTACTCGCAGGTCGGAAAAGAAAGGTGGTCGCAAAGCCATAGAAAAACCAGCGCATGTAGGCCGGTACCCATTTGAGCACCTGGAAGCGGCTGGTGCCTTGCTTGCGCTCGATCCACTGCGCCGGAACTTCAGCTACCGGCCAGCCGAGCCGGTGACACTTCACCAATATTTCAAGGCTGTAGCAGAAGCCGCGATCGGATTCGATCTCGATACGGTCGATCACACGTCGTGAAAACAGACGGAAGCCATTGGTTGCATCCCGCGTCGGCAGGCGGGCGATGCAATGGAGAGTGAAAGCGGCGCTGCGGACCAAAGTGGCCTTGAGCCACGGGCAGCCGATCATGCTGCCCCCGGGAATAAAGCGGCTGGCGCAGACAACGTCGGCGCCTTGCCCGGCCTTTGCGGCCATGGCGTCGAGAATGCCGGCATTGAAGTCGTCGTCGGCCGGAAAAACGAGAACGTAGGGCGCAGTGCTGGCGACAAAGCCGGCCATGATCGCGCCATGCGCGCCGCGGCCCGGATTTCGGACGAATTCAATCGACAGTCCTTCGACTTTGTCGGGGTTGGCCTTGATCGTGGACAGGGTGTTGTCGTCGGGCTTGTCGTAGCAAATCAGGATGCGCGACGGCGTGCGAACCTGCTTGCGCAGTTCTCCGAGCGTCCCGAGGATGACGCTCCCCTCGTTATAGACGGGGATGACGATATCGAGCTGCGCGAGACCCATGCGCTAGTTCACGACATTCGCGTTCTTGAGGAAGCCCCAGACGTCGACCACTGGTTTGCCCTTGAGGTCGGCCTCTTTGTAAGCCGAGTGCGGCGTGCACAGGATCAAGATGTCGCTTTCCTCGACGACCTTTTCGAGCGGCAGTACGGAGGAGTCGGTCGTGACGAAAGGATCGGTGGTCAGCACGTTACGCGCCGACATCTGCAAGGTGCGCTTGAGCTTGTAGCTCAGCGACGCGCGCGTGTCGTCGATCTCGGCCTTGAACGCCATGCCGAGCAGTCCCACCGTCATGCTGGCGATGTCGAAGTTGCGTTTGAGGTCGTCGACGAGCTGCAGCACGAGGCCTTCGTTCACCTGCATGGCAGCGTGACCGAGCCCGAACTGGTTACGCGCGTAAGCGGCGAGCTGCATCGTGTCCTTGAATAAACACGGTCCGGCAGAGAAGCCCGGACCCGGGAAGCTCTTGGCGCGCGGGTAATTGTGCTTCATCGCCTTCATGACGGCCTGATAGTCGACGCCGGCGCTTTTCGCGATCATGTAGAACTGGTTGGTCGCGGCGAATTCGATGTAGCGATAGGCATTGTTGAACAGCTTGGCGAACTCGGCTTCGAGCGGTTTGACGATGACGAGTTCGGGCGCGATGCGCTTGAACAAATCGACGGCCTCTTGTTCGGCCTCCGGGGTCGTGGCGCTGATGATCTGCGGCATCTCGCGCAGTTCTTTAATGCCGTAACCTTGCACGACGCGCTCCGGGCAGAACGCGATTTTGTTCTTACGGCCGAGCCGCGCGAGATAATCGTGCAGCCAGCCGGTTGTTCCCGGATAGACGGTGGAGCGCAGCACAATGAGCTGATCGTCGGACAGATGCGGCAGCAGATCGTCGATGCATTGCTGCACCGGACCAGGCACCGGATTGAGGAATTCGTCGACCGGCGTGCCGATGGTGACGATGACCGGACCGCTCCGGCTGATGGCCGCCGGCGCCGACGTGAAGACAAGACGTTTGTCCGCCAGCGCCTTGGTCAGAAGCGGCGCGGCGCCGTGTTCGATGAATGGCAGCTTGCCCGCTTGCAGCGTGGCGAGCGTCGCCTTGTTGAGATCGTTGATATTGACCGTCATGCCGGCTTCGGCGAAGGCCAGCACCAGCGGAATGCCCACGTGGCCGGCGCCGCCGACAACGGTGATATCGGCCTGCGTGGTGCCGCCTTGGGGCGCGGGAACGGTATTGGTCGACGGAATATTCAAGCGGCGCCTACGCGTTGGAAGAGAGAGAATTGGGCTCCAACTAGCAAATTTCCGACGCAAAAGGAAACGGCGGAAAAGCTGCCGGGGCCGCGTCAGGTCGCGTTTTCCGCCGCGAAATCAATCCATTGGCCTTGCGTATGCGCGCGTTTGGCCGCGTCGATCAGGCGTTGCACGCGGTAGCCTTCAGCAAAGCCGGGCGCGGTTTGTTCGCCGCCCTCGATGGCGTCGAAGAATTTTCTGGCAAGACGGGACACCGGCGCAATGCGTCCATCCGGATGGGGCGCATCGGCGGGGTCGTCGACAGGGATGCGCTCCATCGCGCCGGGCCGTTTGGCGTATGTCAGCGCGAAGCCGCGCATATAATCGGCGGTCGGATTGTGCAGCATAAGTGTGCCGTCCTCGCCGAAGAACTCGATGTGATGGCCGGTGCCACGGAACGCCGCGCAGCTCATGCTCAGGCTGCACGCCGCGCCGGATTGAAACTGCATCGCCATCGCGACCGTGGTTTCCAGATCGGCATCGCCGGGAAGTCCTGAGATGCGCGCCGACAGGCCGGTGATGGAGCCGGCGAACCATTCCAGATAATGGAAGCAGTGGCTGATGAAGTTGCCGAGCACGCCGCCGCCATCATCGCGGACTGTCTTCCAGTTCTTCATCCGCATCTGGATGGCGTAATTCTCGACGTGCCAATGTACGGCGATATGGCGCAGCTTACCGATAGCGCCGGCATCGAGCATCGCCTTGGCGCGATGCCACACCATAATCTCGGTGAAATTGAAATCGATGCCGGTCGGCAAGCCGCTCTCTTTCGCCGCTTGCAACATCGTGCGTGCGTCGGTCAGCGTGCTCGCCATCGGCTTTTCGGCGAACACCGGCTTGCCGCGTTTGAGCGCCTCAATGGCGATCTCGGCCTGAAGCGCTGGCATGGTGGCGATGGAGACGGCGTCGATGTCCTTGTCTTCGAGCAG
>DASYCM010000089.1:0-4002 GCA_036500165.1 Pseudolabrys sp. | reverse complement strand
ATCCGCTGCCTTAACAGCGACGTCCAGAAGCGTACGTTCGAACTGCTCGGCGCCAAACCCACCCATGTCGGCCTCGCCAAACTCATAGCTGCGCTGAAGAACGGTGAGATCGACGGTCAGGAGAATCCACTGGCCAACACGGTGACCTACGCCGCGCACAAGCTGCACAAGTTTCACACGCTGACGAACCACTTCTATGTATCGCGCGTGGTCGCGGCGCACCGGCAGAGCTTCGATGCGTGGCCGAATGATTTGCAGGATGCGGTGCGTGCCGCGGTGAAAGAAGCGATTCCGATGCAGCGCGATTTCGCGGTGCAGGAGGAAATCGACGCGCGCAAGGCGATCGAAGAGGCAGGCTGCGAGGTCGTCGATCTCAGCCCCGCTGAGCGCAAGGTCTTTCAGGACGCAGTGCAGCCGATCTACGCCGAAGCGCGGCGGATGTTTGCCGGCAAGGACACGGCGGGGATTTTGGACTAGCTCCGCGCTCATCCTGAGGAGCCTGCGAAGCAGGCGTCTCGAAGGATGAAGCCGAGTTAAATACGTGCCGCTGGCTACTTCGGTTCCAGCCCCGCGAGCTTGGCGGCTTCGGCCATGCGCTTGTAGTCGTCGTGGATGAAGGCGGTGAAACCCGCCGACGTCATCTGCTCGGGCGTCGCGATTTCCGTGCCCATGGCGCGCAGCTTGTCGGCGGTCGGCTCGTCCTTCATGCCGTTCTCGATCGCCTTCTGCAATTGTGCGACGATGTTGGTTGGTGTGCCCGTCGGCGCGAGAACGCCGATGTAGCTCGATGCGGTGAAATCCTTGACGCCGCCTTCGATGAAAGTTGCGACGTCGGGCCCCTGCTGCGAGCGTTTCAACAGCGCCACCGCGACGATATGCGCCTGGCCGCCTTTGTGCAGCGGTAACGCGGTCGAGAATTCGGTCATCGCCGCCTGGATGCTGCCGCCGATCAAGTCTGGCATCAGCGCGCCACCGGAACGATACGGCACGTGCACGATGTCGGCGCCGCTCGCCGCCTTGAAGCGCTCGAGCGTCATGTGCGTTGCGCTGCCGACGCCGGACGTTGCGACGCTGATCTGTTCTTTCTTCGACGCCGCGATGAGATCGGGCAAGGTCTTTGCCGCGACCTTGTTGGCGAGAATGAGGGCGTGCGGCGCGTAGCTCGTCAGCCCAATCGGCGCGAAATCCTTGAGCGGGTCGTAACCGAGCTTGGCTTGCACAAAGGGGTTGACGGTCAGCGGTCCGTTGGAGCCGACCAGCAGCGTGTAGCCGTCAGGCGTTGAACGAGCGACCGCTTCGGCGCCGATGCTGCCGCCTGCACCGCCGCGATTGTCGACCACCACCGGCTGGCCAAGCGCCGCCGAGATTCTCTCGCCGACCAGACGCCCGACAATGTCGGCATTACCGCCCGCCGCGAAGGGAACGATGAGCCGGATGGGCCGGTCGGGAAATGCGGCGAAGGCTGAGCGTGGCAACAGGGTCGCACTAGCGCCCAAAGCTGCGGACGCAATCAGGCTACGGCGTGAAATGGTCATGGCTTCCTCCCGGATGGCCCGGCTCTTAAACGGCCGGCTGCCTAGTCTAGGAACAGTGGGGCCGTTTCCCAAGGCCTTTAAACGCATTGCCGGGCGCGCATCCCGCGGCCGGGAGTGGGGCTCAGAGCCTAGTCCCGTTTCGCGTAGCCGAGATTCCGCGAGATCGCCGCGGCGGCGGCCGTAACCGCACGGATATGCGTGCTCCACCGCGGCTTGGTCATGCGCTCGGCCGGCGCCGCGGTGCTGATCGCACCGACCAGCGTGCCGTTGCCGTTGAAGATCGGCGCCGCGATGCCGGTGACGCCGGTGCGGTACTCGCCGCGATTGACGGCATAGCCCTGCTTGCGGATCTTCTCGCACTCCTGCCGCAGTTTGGCCGGATCCGTAATCGTCAACGGTGTGAACTCTTTCAGGCCTTCCTTGATCACCAGTTCGAGGCGTTCCTTGTCGAAGGCCAGCAACGCCTTGCCGCTCGACACGCAATAGGCAGGCGCAGTGCCGCCAACTTTTTCCTGCGTCACCACCGCTTGCTGGCTCTCGATCTTGTCGAGATAGGTAATGCGCGTTCCTTCGGTGACCGTGAGCAGCACATTCTCATCGATCTTGTCGCGCAGCTTCTCCATTTCTGGAATGGCCATCTTGCGCAAGCCGACATCGTCAATGGCTTTGCAGCCAAGCTCGAACAGCCGCAGCCCGAGATAAAATTTCCCGGTCTCTCTGTCGCGCATCACGAAACCGAGGCTCTCGAGCGTCGATAGAAATCGCGACGTCGTGCTCTTCGGCATTTCGAGCGCGCGCGCGAACTCCGTCAGTGCGACCGGTGTCGGCCCCTTCATCAAAATCTCAAGGATCTTGTCGGCCTTCTGTAGCGATTGGTTCACGTCACATCACCTTTGAGTCGTCCTGCGCGAATTCTACAGCGCACCGGCGCGGGTTGCGCAACTGCCATGCGTTTCGAGAAGCCCGCTTGACTCCCCGTTTTTCAAAGATAGTCTTCTGTTCCAGATAGTGCAAGTCAGTTTCAATATGTGGAACGGTCAGAAGGCCGCAAAACCACAAACAAGAAGGGGGAGGCCTCATGGCTGGTTATCCGGTGAACTCGAAGCTGGAGTCGCATACCGACAAGTGGCGAATTTCGCCGCACTGCTTCTCCGAAGAAATCCGCTCGCAGATGACGCTGCCGAAGAAGCTGCAGATCTGCGACATCACGCTGCGGGAAGGCCGGCAGCTACCGGGCGTGTCGCTCCGCCTCGATGACGTGTTGCTGATCGCGGATAAATTGGCGGATGCCGGCGTCAGCATGGTGCAGATGCATCACGACGACCCGCAGGAAATTCTCCAGGTAAAGAAGCGCCACCCCAAGATGATCATCGAGGCGCTGGTTCACCCCACCGCCGTGCTCAATCCGGAGATGGCGAAGCTCGAGGTCGACCTGAACTTCGATCATGGCGCCGACTACACCACGCTCTGCTTTTCGTTCTCGCCCGAACAGATGTGCCTGTTCGAGACCATGGCGACCGGACGCATCACCATCGAGCAGGCGATCGAAGGAGCCATGGGCTCGGTGCGCTACGCCCGTGCGAAAGCCGGCCCGAACCGTAAGGTCGGCTGCCTGATCCAGGACTGCACGCGCATTCCGATTGCTCGGTTGGCTGAAGTTTGCGGCCGCCTGGTTGAAGCCGGCGCCGATATGATCAAGCTCGACGACATCAACGGCATGGCGATCTACTCGGTCTACACCCACGTCGTGCGCGAGATGAAGCGCTTGCTGCCGGGCACCGAGATTGGTCTGCATACGCATAACGACATCGGCCTTTCGACTGCGTCGCTGTATGCCGGCCTCGAAGGTGGCGCCGATCTGATCGACGTCTGTGTCAACGGCCTCGGCGAACGCGCTCACATCGCGCCGATGGCTGAGGTCGTGTCGGTGATCCAGCTCTTCTACGGCATCGACTGCGGCATCAAGTTGGACAAGCTCTACGATCTCGCCCACACGGTCTCGGACGTCATGAAGTGGCCGATGACGGACACCATGCCCTTCGTCGGCAAGACTGCCTTCTCGCATCTGGTCGAAGTGCACTACTGCGTGCCGGACACCGAGGAAGGCTTCTGGGCCTATCTGTGCATGAAGCCGGAGACGTTCGGCAACAAGCAGCACAATCTGCTCGGTCACTACTCCGGTCCCTGGGCGGTGCGCGCCAAAGCCAGGGAAATCGGCGTCACCATTCCTGCCGGCAAAGAGCAAGAAGTGATCAAGAAGCTGCGCAGTGAAATCCGTACCCGCAAACGCCAGATCGAAAACGACGAGTTCGCCGAAATCGTCGCATCGGTCGCCTAGTCAATCAACAACCAACAAACGAACCAAGGAAGGCTTAGAAATACCATGAAGCTCAAGGGCAGAGTTGCATTCGTCACGGGCGCGTCGGGCGGCATCGGCGGCGCAGTCGCGCGGCTGTTCGCGAAAGAG
>DASYCM010000088.1:0-3978 GCA_036500165.1 Pseudolabrys sp. | reverse complement strand
ACGATTCGGTTCTGTATTTACCGGGCTTTCGCCGCATCCTCAGGCCGCCATCGGCGATGCAGCCACAGCCATTGCTCGGGGTTTTCTCGGATCCAGCCCTCGATCACCGATGTGATGGCTTGCATGGTGCCGGCGATATCGACTTTGCTGCTCGCATCGCGCACCGGAGCGATTTCGTCGGTCAGTTCGGCACGGAAACGATTGTCAGGCAGGCGGATGATGCGAGCGCCGTGGATAGGGCAATCGAAGTGTTGGGCGAGCCGCGCCAGCAGCGGATTTGCCATCGTGCTTTGCCCGAAAAAGGTGACCGGCACGCCGCGCACATAATACTGATCGACCAGCATGCCGACGTGGGCGCCGCGTTCAAGCGCCTGCGAAATCTTCATCGGAGCACTCAGGTCGGTGGCGATAATCTCGCCCATGCTGTTGGCGCGCGTTTCTTGCAGCCATGCGTCAATCGCGGCGACGTTTGGCTTACGGTAGAGCACCGCGCTGTCGAGCTTGTAGGTCGCCGCGCAGACGGCCGGCAATTCCCAGTTTGCTAAGTGCGACGCGAATATCAGCGCCGGCTTGCCGTCATTCTGAAGTTTGACGAAGCGCTCGATGGAGTCCGGACCGAGCTGAACGCGGCCGCCTGCATGTTGATAGGCGTCTTCGTTCCACAGCCGGTCGAGTTGGGCGAATTCGGCGCCCATGCGTCCGACATTGTCCCAAACGCCGCGCAGGATGGTTTCAATCTCCGCGGCGGATTTCTCCGGGAACGCCATCTTGAGATTGGCGCGGCCGATGCGATTTTCCGGAAATAAAGGCCCGATCGTGCGCATCAGCCAAGCCGCGGCATTGGCCGTCGAGTCCGGGCTGAACAGCCGCAGCAACTTCAACAGCCGCACCGCAATGAAACCGCCGAGCGCGTTGCCCGTGTGTTTGAGGCTGCGGCGCAGGCGTCGGCGCACGCTCGACATCAGAAGCTTACGATCACTTTGCCGAACACCTGACGGCCTTCGAGCCGCGCCAGGCCTTGCTCGAAATCGGTCATGGCGAATTCGCTGTCGATGATCGGCGTAATGCCAGCCACCATCTTCGACAGGCTGTCGCGGATATTGCGGATCTGGCAGCCGAACGAGCCGAAAATCTTGTACTGCTGCTGGAAGAGCTGCATCAAATTGATCGTCACCGTCGGCCCTGCGGTCGAGCCGCAGGTCACGAGCCGGCCACCGCGCTTGAGCACGAGCAGCGAGCCGTTGAAGCCTTCGCCGCCGACGTGTTCGAACACCACATCGACGCCTTTCTTGGCGGTCAGCTTGCGCGTTACGCCTTCGAAGCGGTCGGTCTTGTAGTTGATGACGTGATCGGCGCCGAGCGCCTTGGCTTTATCCGCCTTGGCATCGTCGCCAACGGTCGTGATGACGGTGCAGCCAATGGCCTTTGCCATCTTGATGGCAACCGAGCCGATGCCCGAACCAGCGGCGTGGACCAGAATCGTTTCGCCGGATTTCAGCTTGGCGTTGTCGAACAACATGTGCTCGGTGGTGCCGAATGCAATCGGCGCGCAGGCAGCGTCGCGAAACGACAGCTCGGAAGGGACGGGGACCACCAGCCGCGCCGGCATGTTGATCAGTTCGCGGGCAAAGCCGTCGATGTGAAAGCCCATGATGCCGGCGACGTTTTCGCAGAGATTATCGCGGCCTTCGCGGCAGTTGACGCAATGACCGCAGGTCATCGCGCCGTACATCGTGACCTTGTCGCCACCCTTGAAGCCTTTAACGCCCGCGCCGGCGCTCACGATCTCGCCCGACGCTTCGGCGCCGACGATGAGCGGCATCTTGCGCTTGGCGAAGGCCATTCCGCGGAAGCCCCAGACATCGAGGTGATTTAGACCCACCGCCTTGACGCGGATCTGCACTTCACCTTCCGCAGGTGCGGGCGGGTCCGGCAAGTCGACGAGTTCGAGCTTGCGGTCGCCGATGAGTTGAAGTGCTCGCATGCGGGGTCGGTCTCTTCTTATGAGCGCAGCAATGGGCGGCGAACGCTACGCTTCAGACCGGCTCGAGGCCCATGACCAGCGACACGTTCTGCCCGCCGAAGCCGAATGAATTGGAAATGGCGTGCGTCACGCGCGCGTCGCGGGCCGTCTCCGGCACAACGTCGAGTGTGATCGCCGGATCAGGATTGTAATTGATGGTGGGTGGAATGCGCTGGTTCTGCAAAGTCAGAAACGTCACCACGGCCTCGATGGCGCCGGCTGCCGACAGCGTGTGACCGATCATCGATTTGTTCGACGAAATCGGAACACTCTTCATGCGCTCGCCAAACACGGTGGAGACGCCAAGATATTCCATCTTGTCGTTTTCCGGCGTCGAGGTGCCGTGCGCATTGACGTAGTCGATGGCATCCGGGGCGAGGCCCGCATCTTTCAGCGCGTTGTTGATACAGCCGATGATCGGCTTGCCATCCGGGCTCGAACGGGTGCGGTGGAAGGCATCGGTCATCTCGCCGCAGCCTTGCATGACGCCGAGGATTTTCGCGCCGCGGGCCTTGGCAGACTCGTAGCTCTCAAGCACCAGCGCGCCGGCGCCTTCGGCCATGACGAAGCCGTCGCGGTTCTTCGAGAAGGGGCGGGCGGCGGCGGTGGGCACGTCGTTGCTGGTCGACAGAGCCGACAGTAGCGAGAAGCGGATCAGTGCTTCGGCGTTGATCGAGCCGTCGGTGCCGATGCAAAGCGCCGCATCGGTTTCGCCGCGGCGGATCGCTTCGACGCCAAGCTGGATCGCGGTGGCGCCGGACGCGCAAGCTGTCGATAGCGAGATCGGCGAACCTTTGGTACCGAACTTGTCAGCAATGTGTTCGGCAACTGAGCGGAACAGGAAGCGCTCGTGGTAAGCCGGGAATTGTGGGCTGACGCGCAGCAAGTCGTCGTAAGTGACTTGGTCGTTTGAGCCGGACTTGATGCCCACCTCAAGACGCTGTGACCAGTCCATCTCAATCGGTGGTACGGCGACAAACAGCGGGCCGGGAAAATCACCCTTGCTGCCGATACCGGATTCGCTGACCGCTTCCGTAGCGGCGAGGTCGGCAAAGCTCTCCGACAGCGCTGCGCTGCTCGGTTGTGGCGGCAGGTAGTCGATGGTGCCAGCTATCTTGGTTTTTAAGCCGTCAGTGGCAAAGCGCGTGATGGAACGAATGCCGGATTGGCCGCCGGTCAGTTTGGCCCAGTTGTCGGCCTTGCCGGCGCCAAGCGATGTAATGACGCCGAGGCCGGTCACTACGACAATGGGGCGGCCCATGCTGTCCGTGGTCGATGCCATCTGTAGCTCTCCCTCAGCCAACCTTTTCGAGCAAGGCGAGACCTTCGCCCCGCCAGTGCCCGACGCTGGTCACCAGAACCTGCCTTAATTCTCCGCTCATCGTCTTTTCAAGACCGGTCGAGTCGCAGGGCGGAAACAGGCTACCACGGTCAAGCGCGACCGTGGCCAAGGCGATATTCATCGGGAAGGTCGGCTCCATCCCGTGCCCGACATAAGTGCCGGGCGTGCGTACGGCAAGGTCGCCATGCTGCTCGAGGAAGGTACGTTCCTCGGCGGTGACGGCAGCGGCACCCGTCGCGCCTGACAGTACGGCGCCGTTACCGGGCTTTGCCTTCGATTTGATCTTGTCCCAAAGCTTCGACAGCGTCTCGGTGATGGCGCCAGGTGTGCGCTTTGAGCGATCCGCCACCACGGCGGTCAGGCGGGCGAGCGGCTTGGCGCCGCGCTTCTCGGCGTGCTCACGCGATTCAATGACCAGAAATGCGCCCATCGACCCGAGCGCAAAGCCGGACTCGTCGCCGCTGCGCTCCCAGACCGGCTTGTGCTGGTCCTTCAAATTGAAATTGGCGAACTCGTAGAGCATCAACAAATCGGGGCGTTCGCCGTTATGCGCGCCGCCGACGAGGGCGATGTCGCTTTGCCCTGCGGCGATACGCGAGAGCGCGATACGCAC
>DASYCM010000087.1:0-6383 GCA_036500165.1 Pseudolabrys sp. | reverse complement strand
GCCAAGGTCGTCATCATCGACCGCGAGTTCTCCAAGGTGATGAAAGAGGCGCTCAGCCTGTGCAAGGCGAAGCCGCTGGTCATCGACTACGACGATCCGGAATATACGGATTCCGGCGAGCGGCTTGGTGAAATCGAATATGAGGACTTCATCGCCAGCGGCGATCCCGACTACATGTGGTCGATGCCGGACGACGAGTGGGACGCTATCGCGCTGAACTACACCTCAGGCACCACCGGCGATCCGAAGGGCGTCGTGTATCATCATCGCGGCGCGCATCTGCTGGCGATGGGCAATGTCATCACCTGCCATATGCCGCAGCATCCGGTATATCTGTGGACGCTGCCGATGTTCCACTGCAACGGCTGGTGCTTCCCGTGGACAATATCCATCGTCGCCGGCACGCACGTCTGCTTGCGCGCGGTGCGCGCCGCCGCGATGTTCGACGCCATCGCCATGCACAAGGTGACGCATCTGTGCGGCGCGCCGATCGTGATGGCGACGCTGCTTGCCGCCACCGAGGCCGAGAAGAAGCCGCTGCCGCATGTCGTGCATTTCGCTACGGCTGCCGCGCCGCCGCCGGAAGCCGTACTCGCCGCTATGAAGAGCGCGGGCTTCAACGTCACGCATGTCTATGGACTGACGGAAGTCTACGGCCCTGCCGTCGTCAACGAATGGCACACCGCATGGGACGCCCTGCCCGGCGAGAAGCAAGCGCAGAAGAAAGCGCGCCAGGGCGTGCGCTATCCCGTGCTCGAAGGCCTCGACGTGCGCGATCCCGAGACGATGATCCCCGTGCCGCGCGACGGCGAAACGATGGGCGAAGTCATGATGCGCGGCAACGTTGTCATGAAGGGCTATCTCAAGAATAAGGCGTCGACGACGAAGGCCTTCGCGGGCGGCTGGTTTCACACCGGCGATCTCGGCGTCATGTATCCGGATGGCTACGTACAGCTCAAGGATCGCTCCAAGGACATCATCATCTCCGGCGGTGAGAATATTTCGTCGATCGAGGTGGAGGATGCTTTGTACAAACATCCCGCCGTCGCCGCCGCCGCGGTGGTGGCAAAGCCCGACGAGAAATGGGGCGAGACGCCCTGCGCCTTCATCGAACTTAAAGCCGGCACGCAGGCCAGCGCCGACGATCTGACGCAATGGTGCAAGCAGAATCTCGCCGGCTACAAAGTGCCGCGCTTTATCGTCTTCGCGGAAATCCCGAAGACGAGCACGGGCAAGATTCAGAAATTCAAATTGAGAGAGATGGCGAAGGCGGTGTAACGCGGTGGCCCCACGTTCATCCATACTGTCTGCGCTGCCGAGTGAAAATTAACTTCAGGCGATTAACCTGCTTCAATGCTTTCCAACCGGCTTCGTCAACTGCCCTATGTGGTTCATACCAATAGAGAGCTCGGGCTGATGCTTCGAGGCTCTAAGCCACTTGCATATTTCTCCGAGTTTATCGGCCACGAGCCGGACATCTGTATTCGATACTGGCGCATGTTCGACCGGCATGTCGATCAAGGTCGGATAATAAAGCGCGAGGTCATGGATGTGGCACCAGACCGACCGCAGCTAACACTCCGAAGGCTGTTGTACGCCTTGCCCGGGCACGAATGGCGGATCGATGCCATGCTTGCTCTTCTGGACGAAGCCGGGTGGTGCGACGACAAGGAATACCGCTTCGGCGCGCTGCTCGGCTATGAGGCGTGGCAGAATGACTATTGGCTAAAGCACCGCGCTTCGCGTTCAGATGCGACGTAACAAGCCAGCGCGGCAGATAGCGTGGCTAGCTTTCGCCGCGTGTTCAAAAATAAAAGGCCGGGACAAACCCGGCCTCAACGCAGCGAAGGCGGTGTAACCCTTACCGGTCTTTACCCAAAATGCCGTTCGAATCGAACATGCGGTCGTTGTTGTAACGCTGGTCGAACGACGACTGGCCGCCGAACTGCAGCGTGGAATTGCCGTAGCGCATGCTGGAATTTCCCTGCGAGCCGCTCGCGGCGCCGTTGCCGTTGGTCGTCGAGAAGCGCGAGTCGGCGGTCCCGAAGCGCAGGGCGTTGGTATCGCCTGTCGTCGCGCCTGGGTTCTCGAAGGTGAAAGCCTGCGCGGCCGAAGCGGCCAGCAGCACCACGCCGATCGAGGCAGCGGCCAGGGTCACGCGTCGGATTTTCGAATTCGGCAGCAGCTTCATCGCAACCTCGGGGGTTCACGAAACCTATAACAAGAATCTTTAGCGTCCCGCAGGGCGAGAATAAGGCCGCCGAAGGGGTGTTGGCAACTCGCCGAACGGGCACTTTGGCGCAGGCTGGCCTGCAATTTGCTTTGATTTATATGACAAAACGACCGAATGCGAGTTCCATGATACCACCTCGCCAGCGCCGGCCCAAACCGCAAGCCGAAAGCTTTGCCCTGAAAACCCTACTCGTCGGGTCCGCCTTGCTGTTCGCCGCAATAGTGATGGTCGAGATGGAATTCTACGTCTCGGCCCCGGCTCATTCGTTGAGCGAAGCCGAAACCGCTCTCCCGATGACAGCGCAGTAACTATTCCAGCTTCAGCCCAAGCTTGCGCACCAGTGCGCCCCACTTGGTTTCTTCCTTGTCGATGTCGGCGGCATAAGCCTCCGGCGTGCCGGGCAGCGCGTCGGCGCCTTCATTGGCGAGACGCTTCTGCACGTCGGGGTCGGCCAGCGCCACGTTGAGCTCCTTGTTGAGGCGGTCGATGATCGGCTTCGGCGTACCGGCCGGAGCTGCGAGACCGTAACGCAGCGCGACGTCAAAACCGGGCATGCCGGATTCGGCCAGCGTTGGAATCTCTGGTGCGAGCGGCGAACGCTTCGCGCTAGAAATCGCCAGCGCGCGCAGCTTGCCGGCCTTCACATTGCCGAGCGACACCGGGATCGGCACGAACATTAGCGGAATGTGGCCGCCGATCAGATCGCCAAGCGCCGGGCCGTTCCCCTTGTAGGGGATGTGCTGCATGGTGACGCCCATCGCATTGGCGAGCAGTTCGCCGGCCAGATGATTGACGGTGCCGACACCGGGCGAGCCGTACTGCATCGGCGCCGTTTGCGCTTTTGCATAGGCGGTGAGTTCGGCAATCGATTTCACCGGCAGCGACGGCGTTATGACAACGAGATTGGGCGCGGCTCCGATCATGCCGATCGGCGCGAAGTCCTTGCGCGGATCGTAGCCGACACTGGCGTAGGCGGTCGGCGCGATGGAGAACGTGCCGGTGTAGCTGAGCACGATGGTATAGCCGTCAGGCGCGGCCTTGGCGGCGATGCGGGTGCCAAGCGTGCCGCCGGCGCCGCCGCGATTGTCGACGATAATGGATTGCCCCAGCGCCACCGCCATCTTGTCGGCGACGTTGCGCGCCATCACCGTGGTGCTGCCGCCGGGCGGGAACGGGACGATCAGCGTGATCGGACGGTTCGGATAGTCGTCGGCGCTCGCGGGCTGTGTTGTCAGCGCCGCCGCGACGATGAGCGTCGCAATGATGCTCAACGATTTTCGCATTGTCCCTCCCTTGCCGCCCGCGTTGATTGTTACCTGGCGGACGGCGGAGGCATCAGGCCTCCGGCAGTTCGACCGGTGTGCGGGTCTTGGCGGCCGCATCGTATATCGCAACCTGGATTACCGGAAACTTGGATTTGAGCGCCAGCCCGACTTTCATCGCCTCGTCCATCGAGGGGTATTGCAGCTTGATTTTGCCGTCGACCGTCAGCGCGAAACCCTCGACCGGAAAGACATCGGCGCGCAGGTTCTTGGGGCGGTTATTGGCGGGTTCGCTCATGGCGCTGGGTCCTTTGGGCATCGGCTTTTGGTCCTTGTTTGAGCCACAGTGCTAGGCCTTTCCGGCACATAAAGGCAGCGCAAATACACGACTTGGCGAATATTTCTTTGACGGAATACGCTATTCGACCTTTAGCCCAAGCTTGCGCACCAGCCCGCTCCACTTCTTTTCTTCCTTGTCGATATCGGCGGCGTATTGGGCCGGCGTCGAGGTCAGCGGATCTCCGCCCTCGGCGTAAATGCGTTTCTTCATGTCCTCGGTCGCAACGAGCCGGCGCAGCTCGAAATTGAGCTGGTCGACGATTTCCTTCGGCGTGCCCGCAGGCGCCAGCAAGCCGTAATGCAGCACGGCATCGAAGCCGGGCATGCCGCTTTCGTCGAATGTCGGCACGTCGGGCAACAGGCCCGTGCGCTTCTGGCTCGTGACCGCTATGGCACGCAGACCACCGGTGTCGATATGACCGAGCGCCGGCGGCAGCACGCCGAACGCCACCGGCACGTGACCGCCAAGCATGTCGGTCATTACCGGCCCCGTGCCTTTGTAGGGAATGATGGTGACGTCGATGTCGGCCAGCAACTTGAACAATTCCGCGCACAGATGGCCGCCGGTGCCGACGGCGGACGTGCCGAGATTGATACGGCCGGGCTGCGCCTTGGCGAGCGCGATGAATTCAGCGATGGACTCTGCTGGAAACGACGGGTGCGCCAGCAAGGCCACCGGCATCGAGGCGACGAGGCCGACCGGCTCGAAGTCTGCACGCGGATCGTAGCCGGGATTTTTGTAAAGACTGGGATTGATCGAGATGGTGCCGGTGTGGCCGAGCAGCAGCGTGTAACCGTCGGCGTTGGCCTTGGCCACGGCGCGGGCGCCGAGCGTGCCGCCCGCACCCGGCCGGTTATCGACGATCACCTGCTGCTTGAAAGCATCCGACAGCTTCTGCGCCACCACGCGCGCCATGGCATCAACGCCGCCGGCGGCCGGATAAGGCACGATGAGCGTAACGGGTCTGTTGGGATAATCGACGGTGGAAAAGGCAGGCCCTGCCGTCAACGATGCGGCGAGAACGAGCGCTGCAAACACAATGAATCGAACGTTAACGACCAGCCGCATTCGCAAGCGTCTCTCCCGACCATCCGGACCCGACAAGCAGAGCCCAAACATCCGGACCGGTTGACCGGCCACTCCCGGATTACGCGCATTATGAATCAAGTTCGACCAGCGGGTAAATGCACCCAAAGCGAAACCGCCGGCCTGCAGCCAAAACCGGAATTCATCCGGGCTTGGCTACGGGCCGGCGGTTAAGCCATTTTTCTATCGCGGGAACGAAATCGCACACTCACGCGAACGGAAAGGCACAGCCGCGCAAGCGAAGTGTCTCAGTGCACACTGACGCTTTCGCCGTGCCTGAGGCGCTCAATTTCGTCCTTAACCTGGAGTTTTTTTCGTTTGAGCTCGGCCACCGCAAGATCGTCGGTGGCAGGATGAACCAGGCAGTCGTTAATCTGATCTTCGAGCGCCTGGTGCTTTTTTTGAAGTTCCGCAAGGTGGGATTGCAGCGACATTCAACATGTCTCCTCAATCAGTGGCCCTGTAGAGATAAGTTTGTCCCAGACTCATCGCAAGTGCAATTTTAATTTGGGCCTTGCGCGGCAACAATCGCGGGGGAAGCCTTTGATCGTGGGCTACTTTTCTAGAGCCTTGAACGGCGCTGTGGAAAACGCGATAATTGCTGGCGCGGCCGCATAATCCGTTACCGCGTGCGACAAAGTCAGCGGTGGTAATGAACGACAACGATAATGGCGCATTGCGCGAACAGCTGGCGCGCCTGCAACAGGAGCACCGCGATCTCGATGCCGCGATTGCGGCTCTGGCCCTGTCGCCGGGTTCTGACCTTATCCAGGTGCAGCGGCTGAAAAAACGCAAGCTGGTGCTGCGCGACAAGATCCGCCAGATCGAAGACGCGTTGACGCCGGATATTATCGCCTAGCGGAGCGGCTCAAGCCTTCTGCAGCAACGGCCGCAGTTCCCGGATATTTTTCAACTTCTCGATCGCCAGGACCTTGTCGACCAGCCGGTCGCAACCTTTGGCGCCGAGCACCGGCACCATCAGATCGCGCGCCTTGGCAACCACCTCTTCCCTGTTCATCGGGTCTTCCGGCGTACCGCGTACGGTGTCGATACGTTCTTTCAGCACGGTACCGTCGTTCAGCGTAACTTCGATGAGGGCTACTCGCTTCGGCAGAATGCGCTCCAGTTCTTCGTCGGCGGTCAGCACCACCTTGGCGCGTTCTTTCATGATCTTTGGATCCGTCATCCGCGCCTTGTCGTGCGCGGCGCGAAACGACACCGCCTTGTCGAGCAGCAGCACAGCGATCAGGTACTGCAGACAGAGATCCGGGCTCTCGGTGTTGTTGACCTTGGGGAAACCGCTGGTCGAGACGCGCACCGCCACCTGCTTGACCTGATCCGCCTCGAACGGGTGCTTCTTGCGCATGTTGACCAGGCCGTCGAGCGGCGACTGCGTGGGACCGCCGCTGGTCCATTTCTTGATAATCGTCAGCGCCACTTCGTAGCGCTCGCCGAGTTGATC
>DASYCM010000086.1:0-6544 GCA_036500165.1 Pseudolabrys sp. | reverse complement strand
CGAACTGCGTAGCGTTCCGCAGCACACCGAATATCGCTATGCGGTCGTGAACAATCAGCGCGTCATCGTCGAGCCGAAGACCCGAAAGGTGATCAAGATCATCCAGTAACGGTTTCGTTGCCCGAACGGAAAAGGCCCCGCCAAGCGGGGCCTTTTTTGTTGCGTTCTGCGTGACGAATTACGCCGCCAAATCGAGCTTGGACTTCACCGTCGCGTCGGCGTCGAGCCGGTAGATGATCGGCACGCCAGTGCCGATCTCGCGCTGGAGGATTTGCTCGGGCGACAGCTTTTCCAGCACCATCACCAGTGCGCGCAGCGAATTGCCGTGCGCCGCGACGAGCACCCGTTCGCCCCGCAGCACGCGCGGCAATATCTCGGTGACGTAATACGGCAGCGTGCGCGCCAACGTATCCTTGAGGCTTTCGCCACCGGGCGGCGCGATGTCGTAGGAGCGGCGCCAGATGTGCACCTGCTCCTCGCCCCACTTGGCGCGGGCATCGTCCTTGTTCAGGCCCGACAGATCGCCGTAATCGCGCTCGTTGAGCGCCAGATCCTTGATGACCGGAATGTTGCTCTGGCCCAGTTCCTCGAGCGCCAGACCGAGCGTGCGCTGCGCGCGCTTGAGTAGCGAGGTGTAGGCGACATCGAACTTCAGCCCTTGAGCCTTGAGCTTACGGCCGGCCTCGCGCGCCTCAGCAACGCCCTTCTCTGTGAGGTCGACGTCGCGCCAGCCAGTGAAAAGGTTTTTGAGATTCCATTCGCTCTGGCCGTGGCGAACGAGCACGAGAAGACGATCGGACATTGGTTGTACCTTTCTTGCACTAACGTTGACCCGTCATCCTGAGGTGCGAGCCGCGCTTGCGGCGAGCCTCGAAGGACGACGGCCCGCCATCCTTCGAGGCGCGCAAGTGCGTGCACCTCAGGATGACGGATCACTCAGAAATCTTTCAGACCCAGCACATCGGCCATCGAATACAGGCCCGGCTTCTGGTTGCGCGCCCACAGCGCGGCATGCAGCGCGCCGCTGGCGAAGATCATGCGGTCCTCGGCCTTGTGCACCAGCTCAATCCGCTCGGAAGGACCCGAGAACATCACCGTATGCTCGCCGACCACGCTGCCGCCGCGCAAAGTCGCGAAACCGATGTCGCCAGGCCTGCGCGCGCCGGTGTGGCCGTTACGCTCGCGCACAGAGTGCCGATCAAGATCGATGCCGCGCCCTTCAGCCGCCGCGCGGCCGAGCAGCAGCGCCGTGCCGGACGGCGCATCAATCTTCTGGTTGTGATGCATTTCGAGAATTTCGATATCGAACGACGAGCCGAGCGTCTTGGCGACACGCTTGGTCAGCGCGGCCAGCAGATTGACGCCGAGGCTCATGTTGCCCGACTTCACGATCACCGCCGTCTTGGCGGCAGCCTTGATCGCCTCTTCGTCCTCGGCGCTCAGACCGGTGGTGCCGATGACGTGCACCTTCTTGTGCTTGGCCGCCGCCGCTGTCAGCGCAATGGTCGCGGCCGGAATGGTGAAGTCGACGATGCCGTCGGCCTTTTCCATCAGGGCCACCGGGTCGCCGGACAGCTTGACGTGATTTTCGCCGAGACCCGCCAGCGTGCCGGCATCCCAGCCAAGCAGCGGCGACCGCGCATCTTCCAGCGCGCCGCTCAGCGTCAGATCCTTGTGGTCGGCGATCGCCTTGATCAGCGTGCGGCCCATCCGCCCGCCGGCACCGGCGACCACGAGCCGCATCTCGGCCATGGCTTTAAGCTCCCAAGCTAACGGGGTGGGTATAGCGGGCCAAAGAGCGCAGGGAAAGCGGCGGCGTCACCCTCTAGGGCTGCGGACCGTCATAGCCTTCGATGATGACGATATCGGCGATTGAATGCGGCTGCCGGACCTTGATATTGGCCTGATATTCCGGGGACCGGTAGCAGGCCAAGGCAGAGGCATAGTCCGGGAATTCGATGACCACATTACGCGAACGCGATGTGCCTTCCGGGCATTCGAACTTGCCGCCGCGGACGACGAAACGGCCGCCGAACTTCTTGAAGATCCCCGGGTTGGCGGCGGCGTAGGGCTTGTAGCCCTCGTCGTTGTTCACGTCGACGCGCCCGATCCAGTAGCCTTTGGCCATCGTTCTCCCCCAGTCTTCACGCGCCTTTGGCGCTTTTTATCTCCGCAACAATCGCTTCCGCGGCAGCCTTCGGATCGGCCGATTCCGTAATCGGCCGGCCAACCACCAGATAATCCGCGCCGGCAGCGATCGCCTTTTCCGGCGTCATGATGCGCTTCTGATCGTCCTTGCTGGCGCCCGCAGGGCGAATGCCCGGCGTCACCAGCGACAGGCCGGGGCCGACGATCTTGCGCAAATTCGCCGCCTCTTCCGCCGAGCACACCAGACCATCGACATTCAAGTCGCGCGCCTGCCCGGCGCGTTGTCCGACCAGCGCACTGACGCCAAGCTTGTAGCCGGCGGCAGACAAATCCGCATCGTCGTATGAGGTGAGCACGGTGACGGCGAGAATCTTCAACTGCGAGCCACGCTTGCCTTCCATCGCCGCTTTCATCGTCTGCGGATAGGCGTGCACGGTCAGAAACGTCGCGCCGGTCCTCGCCACGCTCTCGACGCCCTTGGCGACCGTATTGCCGATGTCGTGCAGCTTGAGGTCGAGAAAGACCTTCTTGCCCGACTTCACAAGCGTATCGGCGAACCCGAAGCCGCCGGCATAAGCGAGCTGATAGCCGACCTTGTAGAAGGTCACGGCGTCGCCGAGACGTTCTACCATCTTTTCGGCTTCACTCACCGACGGCAAGTCGAGAGCAACGATCATACGATCACGTGCGTCCATAATTCTCTCTCATCCTATAACCCGCGCCAATTCCACCAGACGCGCAAGCTGCGCGCGAAACAGATTGGCGGTGCGGCTGTCGATAATATCGTCCATCTCGTCGAAGGCGGTTTCAGCTTGCTGCACGGCGACCTGCTCCGGGATCACCAGCGCACCGCAGCCGAGTTCGAGTATTTGCCGCAACGCCATCAGCGAACGCAAGCCGCCTGTCGGTGTCGGCGAGGCGCTGGCAATCGCGAACACACGCCCTTTGTAGGCCGCATAGGCCGGGTCGCCACGCTCCCGCACCCGCGACACCCAATCGAGCGCGTTCTTGAGGAGCGGCGTCACCGAGGCCGAATATTCGGGGCTGGCGATGAACACGCCCTGATGCGCCATGATCATCTGCTTGAGTTTAACCGCGCTCTCCGGCGGCCCGGCCCGATTTTCCAGGTCGGTGTCGAAGATCGGCAGCGGGTAATCCTGAAGCGAGATGCGCGTGACGTCGGCATCGAGTAGCGTCAGTTCCTTGGCCGCCAGCGCCGCAAGTCTGACGTTGTGCGATCCGCTGCGGATCGAACCAGGCAAGACAAGGATTTTCGGGGCAGACATCGGCGGCTCCGTTTCGGCGCCAGCCATAACACGCCGCGGTTACATCCCGCGATAGACCCAGACCCGCGCGGGCGGCAGGTTAAGCCAGATCGTTTCCGACGCCTCGGCCTGAATGCCTGACAGTCCCTTCGGGATAGGCGGCACCGGCGCGTAGGTGAACTGGATGAAGGGAGCGCGCGGCGCCAACAGCGACAGCGCATCGGACATCAGACGAAGCCGCGTGCGCAAAGGCTTGGTCACCAGCGGCAATCCCGACACCACCGCCGCGGCCGGTTCGCGCACCGTTTCGCTGAGCAAACGCTTCAGGCGATAGGCATCGCCCTGCACGACGGTCGCCGCCGGATAGCGGCTGCGCAACAGCCGGGCAAAGTCGGCATCGAATTCGACGAGCACCAGACGCTTCGGATCAATGCCGCGCTTAACCAGCGCTTCGGTCACAGGACCAGTGCCGGGTCCAAGCTCGATCACCGGCCCCGTCGAATCCGGATCGACGTAACCCGCCATTGTGCGCGCGAGCGCCTTGCTCGACGGCATCACGGCGCCGGTCGACAGCGGATTCTCTAACCATGTCCGGATGAACCGCATCTCGTCATCGAGACGGAGCGGTTTTTTTTCGACGCGGACGAACGAATGCGACGGCATTGAATGGGGTCACGCGTGGACGGTGTCAGTGAGACAGGTTCAAATCGGTATAGGGTGGCGGGCGAAGGGTCAAGCGCTAGCCTGACTGGCCGCCCTTGGTCCCTAAACCGTCGAAAAACTCTTTGACCCGGCCGAAAAACCCGGCCGATTCAGGCTGTGTCTGCTCGGAAGACAACTTTTCGAATTCGGTCAGCAGCTCGCGCTGCTTTTTGGTGAGATTTTGCGGCGTTTCGACCGATACTTGAACGTACATGTCGCCCATTTGTTTCGAACGAAGCACCGGCATGCCCTTGGAGGTCAGCCGGAAGCGCCGGCCGGTCTGGGTGCCGCCCGGAACCTTAACCCGGGCCTTGGCACCATCGATCGAAGGCACCTCGAACTCTCCGCCCAAGGCCGCCGTGATCATCGAAATCGGCACCCGGCAGTGCAGGTCGGCGCCGTCGCGCTGGAAAAACTCGTGCGGAGCGAGGGACAGGAAAATATAGAGGTCGCCGGGCGGCCCGCCGCGCAAGCCTGCCTCGCCTTCACCGGCGAGCCTGATGCGCGTGCCGTCCTCGACGCCGGCCGGAATGTTGACCGACAGCATGCGCTCGCGCGTGACGCGGCCCGCCCCGGTGCACGAGGCGCAAGGATCTTCAATCATCTGACCGCGGCCCTGACACGCCGGGCAGGTCCGCTCCAGCGTGAAGAAGCCCTGAGCATGTCTGATCTTGCCGGCGCCGCCGCAAGTCGAGCAAGGCTTGGGCTTGGTGCCGGCCTTCGCGCCGGTACCCGAACAAACTTCGCACGCCACCGACGTCGGAATGCGGATCTGCGCGGCCTTGCCCTCGAAGGCTTCCTCGAGCGTGATCTCCATGTTGTAGCGCAGATCGGAACCGCGCTCGCGGCCCTGGCCGCCGCCGCGACGGCCGCCACCGCCCATGCCGAACAGGTCTTCAAAAATATCGGAGAAGGTGTGTGCGAAATCGGAGCCAAAGCCCGGACCACCACCGCCACGACCTTGCTCGAACGCGGCATGTCCGAAGCGGTCGTAAGCCGCGCGCTTGTCGGGATCCTTGAGGACCTCGTAAGCTTCGTTGATTTCCTTGAATTTGACTTCGCTTGAGTTGTCACCCGGGTTCTTGTCCGGGTGCCACTTCATGGCGAGCTTGCGGAACGCAGTCTTGATCTGACCGTCGTCGACGGTGCGTTCGATTTCAAGCGTTTCGTAATAGCAGCGCTTGGACACAGATCATCCCCGCCGAAAAAGAAAAACCTCGCCCTCAGGAAGCGCTGAGCGCATCTCGAAGGACGAGGTTTGCAACATGAGCAAAGCTCGACTTAACCCGACTTCTTGCCGTTCTTGTCGTCATCGACTTCGGTGAACTCCGCGTCGACCACGTCTTCCTTCTTGCCATCGGCACCGGTGGCGCTCTCGTGATCGCCGCCGCCCTGATTGCCTTCGGCATTCTTGTACATCGCTTCGCCGAGTTTCATCGAAGCCTGCGAGAGAACGCTGGTCTTCTGCAGGATCGCCTCGGCGTCGCTGCCCTTCAGCGCTTCCTTGAGATCCGCCATGGCGTTCTCGATGGCGCTACGGTCGGCTTCGCCGACCTTCGAACCATGCTCGCTGAGCGCCTTCTCGGTCGAATGCACCAGCGCTTCGGCATGGTTCTTCGCTTCGACGGCGGCCTTGCGGACCTTGTCCTCTTCGGCGTGCGATTCCGCGTCCTTGACCATCTTCTCGATGTCGGCCTCGGACAAACCGCCCGACGCCTGGATGCGTATCTGCTGCTCCTTGTTCGTCGCCTTGTCCTTGGCGGACACGTTGACGATGCCGTTGGCGTCGATGTCGAAGGTCACTTCGACCTGCGGCACGCCGCGCGGCGCCGGCGGAATGCCCATCAGATCGAAGTTGCCGAGCATCTTGTTGTCAGCCGCCATCTCGCGCTCGCCCTGGAAGACGCGGATGGTCACCGCGTTCTGGTTATCCTCGGCAGTCGAGAACACCTGGCTCTTCTTCGTCGGGATCGTGGTGTTGCGGTCGATGATGCGCGTGAACACGCCGCCCAGCGTTTCGATACCGAGCGAGAGCGGGGTCACGTCGAGCAGCAACACGTCCTTGACGTCGCCTTGCAAGACGCCGGCCTGAATGGCGGCGCCGATGGCGACGACTTCGTCCGGGTTGACGCCCTTGTGCGGCTCCTTGCCGAAGAACTGCTTTACGACTTCCTGGACCTTCGGCATGCGCGTCATGCCGCCGACCAGAACGACTTCGCCGATTTCACCGGCGGTGAGGCCGGCATCCTTGAGCGCCTTGCGGCACGGCTCGACGGTCTTCTGGATGGGGTCGTCGACCAACGCCTCGAACTTGGCGCGGGTGAGCTTCATCGTCAGATGCTTCGGGCCCGAGGCATCGGCGGTGATGAACGGCAGATTGATTTCGGTCTGCGTCGTCGACGACAGCTCGATCTTCGCCTTCTCAGCCG
>DASYCM010000085.1:0-2088 GCA_036500165.1 Pseudolabrys sp. | reverse complement strand
GCGGCTCGCCGAGGAAATCGTCATCTGGACGTCGCCGCTGACTGCGCTGGTGAAACTGTCAGACAAGTTCACCACCGGCTCCTCGATCATGCCGCAGAAGCGTAACCCGGACGCCGCCGAACTGGTGCGCGCGAAAACGGGGCGCATTGTCGGTTCGCTCAACGCCATCCTGATCGTGATGAAGGGCCTGCCGCTCGCTTACGCCAAGGACATGCAGGAAGACAAAGAGGGCGCGATGGACGCGCTCTCCGCGTTGTCTCTGTCGATCGCGGCGATGGATGGCATGGTCGCCGACATGGAGCCCGATGCGGCGCGCATGAAGAAGGCGGCGGGCGAAGGTTACGCCACCGCTACCGACCTGGCCGACTGGCTGGTGCGCACGCTCAACATTCCGTTCCGCGAGGCGCACCACATCACCGGCAGGATCGTCGGCAAGGCGTCCGCAGCCAACGTCGCGCTGCACCGGCTGCCGCTCGCCGACATGCAGGCGGTCGAGCCGCGAATCACGGACGCCGTCTTCACCGTGCTGTCGGTCGGCAATTCCGTGAAGAGCCGCACCAGCTACGGCGGCACCGCGCCGTCGAACGTGCGCTCGCAAGCCAAGAAGTGGCTCAAGCGGCTCGAAAAAGAGAAGGCCTGACGTGAAAGAGCCGAAAATGGGCAGGCTCAAGGGCGGCGCCAATACTGACGCCGAAGCCGAAAAGCTCACCCTCTCACAGCTCGAATTGCTCATTTCTGGGGCCGAGTGGCGCTTCGACCATGCGAGCAATTCGAACGACCGCAAACTTGCCTTCAAGCGGCTGACCTGGCTCGAGGCCCAGCGCGAGCGGCTTCATGGCATAGAAGCGCCGTCTCGCCGTCTTGCCGGACGTCAACCGCTTGAATCGCCAGAGACGTAACCCATTTCGCCTTTTATCCCGGCTTTGCTAAGATGGCCGCAGTATCAGGAGTTCACAGCTTGTCCTTATTTCGCGACCACCGTTTTACCCGTCTGGCCCTGATTGGCGTTGCTTTGGCAGCACTGACGCTGGCGGGCTGCGGCCGTAAAGGTCCGCTCGATCCGCCGCCCGGCTCCTCGATGGTCAGCGAGCCCGCGCCTGCCGCCGACGCGCCTGCGACCAGCGATCTGGTAACGCCTCCTGGTCAGGTCCGTGACGTCCCCCATGCCGCCGTGCCGAATGGTCCGAACAAACGCATCTTCCTCGACGGTCTTTTGAACTAGCGCGCCTCGCGTCAGCGGATATCACATGCATCATTTCGCGTATCGCAACGGCGTGCTGCACGCCGAGGCGGTCAGTCTCGACATGCTCGCCGATAAAGTCGGCACGCCGTTCTATTGCTATTCGACGGCGACGCTCGAGCGGCACTACAGCGTGTTCGCCAATGCTTTCGCCGATGTGAACGCGCTTGTCTGTTACGCCATGAAGGCGAATTCGAACCAGGCCGTCATCAAGACGCTGGCGAAGCTCGGCGCCGGCGCCGACGTGGTGTCGGCTGGTGAACTGAAGCGCGCGCGCGCCGCCGGTATCGCCGCGGACAAGATCATGTTCTCAGGTTTGGGCAAGACCGCGGCGGAAATGGCGCTTGCAGTCGACGAGGGCATTCTCTGCATCAATGTCGAGTCCGAACCCGAACTCGAATTGCTGTCGCAGGTCGCGTCGTCCAAGGGCAAGACCGCGCACATCTCGGTGCGCGTCAATCCCGATGTCGATGCCAAGACGCATCACAAGATCGCCACCGGCAAGGCCGAGAACAAGTTCGGCATTCCGATCAGCCGCGCCCGCACCGTCTATGCTCACGCGGCCAAACTGCCGGGCGTCAAGGTCGCTGGCGTCGACATGCATATTGGCAGCCAGATCACCGACCTCGATCCCTTCGGCGACGCTTTTGCGCTGCTGGCGGATTTCGTGCGCACGCTGCGCGGCGACGGCCACGTCATTTCGCATATAGATCTCGGCGGCGGCCTCGGTATTCCCTATCGCGACGACAACGAGCCGCCGCCGCATCCGGACGCCTATGCCGCCGTGGTCAAGCGCGCCACGCGCGACCTCGGCTGCCGGCTGATCTTCGAGCCTGGCCGCTTGCTCG
>DASYCM010000084.1:0-37621 GCA_036500165.1 Pseudolabrys sp. | reverse complement strand
ACCGGCGCGGAAGACCCGCACCATCTGTCCGGCGGCGAGGCGCGCCGCGTGTCGCTTGCGAGGGTGCTGGCGCCATCGCCCGACATTCTTCTTCTCGATGAGCCGACCAACCATCTCGATCTCACCACCATCGAATGGCTGGAGCGCGATCTCGACGCGCGCCGCACGGCCCTGGTCATCATCAGTCACGACCGCCGCTTCCTCTCTAATTTGACCCGGACGACGGTGTGGCTCGACCGCGGCGAAACCAAACGTCTGGAGCGCGGCTTTGCCCATTTCGAGGAATGGCGCGACCAGATACTCGCCGAGGAGGAGGTCGCGCAGCACAAGCTCGACCGCAAGATTGTCGCTGAAGAACACTGGATGCGTTACGGTGTCACCGGACGGCGCAAGCGCAACATGCGCCGCGTCGGCCAGCTCGCCGCCTTGCGCGAACAGCGCCGCACCTATCGCGGCGTGGCGGGCGATGCCACCATCACCGCCGGCGCCGCTGCGCCGTCCGGCGCGCTGGTGATCGAGGCCAAGAACATCTTCAAGCACTATGGCGAGCGCGCCATCGTCAGCGATTTCTCGATCCGGGTTCAACGCGGCGACCGCATCGGCATTGTTGGCCCGAACGGCACGGGCAAGACGACGCTCATCAACATGCTGACCGGCGTGTCGGAGCCCGATAGCGGCACCGTCAAGCTCGGCTCGACGCTGGCCATTGCGACGCTCAACCAGCATCGTGACAGCCTCAATCCCGAAACCACCGTCAAGCAGGCGCTGACCGGCGGCGAGGGCGACACCGTGATGGTCAACGGCGTCGCCAAGCACGTCGTCAGTTACATGAAGGACTTTCTGTTCTCGGCGGAACAGGCGCGCACGCCGCTCGGCAAGCTGTCCGGCGGCGAACGCGGCCGACTGATGCTGGCGCAGACGCTGGCGAAGCCCTCGAACCTGCTGATCCTCGATGAACCGACCAACGATCTCGACATGGAAACCCTCGACGTGCTCGAGGACATGATAGGCGATTATCCCGGCACGGTGCTGCTGATCAGCCATGACCGCGACTTTCTCGACCGTCTCGTCAGCGGCGTGATCGTGCCGGAAGGCGATGGCCGCTGGACCGAATATGCCGGCGGTTATTCGGACATGCTGGTGCAGCGTGGCGCCGATTTGTCGCGCGCCGCGGCGTCGGCGGATAAGCCCAAGGCCGACAAGCCCGCCACGGCTGCCGCGCCGAAGGCGGAATCCAAGCGCAAGATGACGTTCAAGGACAAGCACGCGCTGGAAACGTTGCCCAAAACGATGGCCACGTTACAGACCAAGGCGAACGACCTTCAGGCCAGGCTCGGCGATCCGCAGTTCTATGTTCGCGACCGCGCCGGCTTCGACAAGGTTACGAAGGATCTCGCCGAAACCCAGCGCAAGCTCAACGCGGCGGAAGAGCAGTGGCTGGAGCTGGAGATGCTGCGCGAGGAACTGGCGGGATAGCCACTGTTTCCCCAGCTCGGGCAATTGCATCGGCGGTCATGGCATGCAGAACTACCTCGCAGCGTCGGCTAACAGACGCAACGAGGAGAGTGAAATGCGCCCCATCCGCACCATCGTCGCCACGCTGGCCCTGTTCGCACTTGGCACATCTGCCGCCCTGGCCGGTGAAATTCGCGTCTCTGCAGCGGTTGCGGTGCAGGACCCGCTTGATCGTCTGGCGGCAGCATTCACCAAGGCGACCGGCAACAAGGTCAATATCAGCTACGCGCTGACCGGTCCGATCCTCGCCGACATCAAGGCCGGAAAGCCGGTCGACGTCGCCGTCCTGCCGGAGGCTGGGCGGGTTGGCCTGGAATCCGCGGGTTTATCAATCTCGCAAACTCCAGTTGCGGCCAGTCTGGCTGGTGTCGGCGTGCCAAGCGCCGCGCCATTGCCCGATATCTCGTCCCTGGAGAAGTTCAAGGCGCTCCTGCACACGACGCCGTCGTTGTCCTACACCGACCCCAAGAGCGGTGGCGCGTTCGGACAGGGCTTCGATCGTACGCTGGTTGAGCTGGGACTCGCAGACGAGGTTCACCGCAAGGCGCTCATGGTCGGCGGCAGCGCAGAGATCGTCACGGCGGTGGCGGGCGGCAAGGCGGCGATAGCGATCACGTTCAAGAGCGCGATCGTGACGACACCCGGGCTGAAGTTCGCCGGCGTTCTGCCGCCACCATTTGGGAGCTCGGAGCCCTTTGCAGCAGGCGTGCTCAAGAGTACGGCTTCGCCCGACATTGCCCACGCTTTTGTCGCGAGCCTGCTCACGCCAGAGGCGCGCGCGGTTTGGAACGATCGGGGCTTTATGCCGGCAGGCACTGCGGCCCACTGACCGCAGGCTACTTCTTCAGCTTGTACCCGGTGCGGAACATCCACCACACCACCGAGAGACAGACCGCCAGAAACAGCAGCGTCATTCCGATGCTGACGCCGTGCCCGACATCGGCTACCTCGAAGAAGCTCCAGCGGAAGCCCGAGATCAGATAAACCACAGGATTGAACAGCGCGATCTTCTGCCAGAGTGGCGGCAGCACGTTGATCGAATAGAATGTGCCGCCGAGAAACGTCAGCGGCGTGATGATCAGCAACGGAACGATCTGCAACTGCTCGAAGCCCTCGGCCCAGATGCCGATGATGAAACCGAGCAGGCTGAACGTCACCGCGGTCAGTACCAGATAGGTCAGCATCCAGAATGGATGTGCGATCTGCAACGGTACGAACAGCCACGACGTCGCGAGAATGATCAGCCCGAGGATGATGGACTTGGTCGCCGCCGCGCCGACATAGCCGCAGGCGATCTCGATGCCCGAAATCGGCGCCGACAAGATTTCGTAGATCGTGCCGGTGAAACGCGGGAAATAGATGCCGAATGAGGCGTTCATCGTGCTCTGCGTCAGCAGCGTCAGCATGATGAGACCTGGCACGATGAAGGCGCCGTAGGTAATGCCTTCGATCTCGGTGATGCGCGAACCGATCGCCGCGCCGAACACGACGAAATAGAGCGACGTCGACAGCACCGGCGAGACAATGCTCTGCCAGATGGTGCGGCCGGTGCGCGCCATTTCGAAGGTGTAGATCGCCTGGATGGCCCGGAGATTCATGGGCGGTCGCTCACTAGTCCGACGAAAATGTCTTCCAGCGAACTCTGCTTGGTTTGCAGGTCGCGGAAGCGGATGCCTTCTTCGCCCAAAGCCGCGAGCAGGTGCGTGACGCCGGTACGCTCGGCCTGCGTATCGTAGTTGAATACGAGCTCCGTGCCGTCGTTCGCCAGCGTCAGCGCGTGAGCGGCCAGAGATGGCGGCAGCACGTCGAGCTTCTGCTGCAGATAGAGCGTCAGCTGTTTCTTGCCGAGCTTGTGCATCAGCGCGGCTTTTTCCTCGACGAGGATTATTTCGCCCTTGTTGATGACACCGACGCGGTCGGCCATGTCCTCGGCTTCTTCGATGTAATGCGTTGTGAGGATGATGGTGACGCCGGAGGCGCGCAGGTCGCGCACCACTTGCCACATGTCCTTGCGCAGTTCGACGTCGACGCCCGCGGTCGGCTCGTCGAGGAATAGCACCTGCGGCTCGTGCGCCAGCGCCTTGGCGATCAGCACGCGCCGTTTCATGCCGCCGGACAGCGTCATGATGCGGTTGTCTTTCTTGTCCCACAGCGACAACGAGCGCAAAATCTTTTCGACGAAGTCGGGGTTCTTCGGCTTGTTGAACAGGCCGCGGCTGAAGTTCACGGTGGCCCAGACGCTTTCGAAGGCGTCGGTGTGCAATTCCTGCGGCACCAGCCCGATCAGCGAACGGGCGGCGCGGAAGTCGTCGATGATGTCATGGCCATCGACCGTGACCTTGCCTTCGGATGGCTGAAGAATGCCGCAGATGATGCCGATCAGCGTCGTCTTGCCGGCGCCATTAGGGCCGAGCAGGGCGAAGATTTCGCCGCGCTTGATATCGAGATTGACCGACTTCAGCGCCTTGAAGCCGGACGCGTAGGTCTTCGACAGATTTTGAATGGATATGATGGCTGACATAATGGGAATCGCTTGCGGGCCCCGGATATAGGCCCCGTGTGATGGCACCGCCACCCCCGAATTGTGACTTTTACACCACAGTCGTCAGCGTATTTAGGTCGTGGAGGACGCGCCTTGGCGCGAAATCCGGATATTCGTCCGGCATATTGCCGCGGTTGATCCAACAGGCGCTAAAGCCGAAGGCAGTGGCGCCCATCACGTCCCAGCGGTTTGACGACACAAAGGTCACATCGCCGGCCACGCATTTGAAGCGGTCTGTGACGAGCGCGTAGACCTCCTGCCGCGGCTTGAACATCTTCAGTACGTTGACCGACAGCACGGCGTCGAGATCGCCGGCAATGCCGGCGGCGGTGACCGCGCTATTGAGCATGTCCGGCGAGCCGTTGGACAGGATGGCGGTCTTGTGACCCTCGGCCTTGAGCGCGCGCAGCATGGTGCGCGCATCGGCATAGGCGTCGAGGGTGAAATAGGCATCGAGCAGTTTCGCCCGCAGCGCTTTGTCGACCGACGGCACACGCGCCAGCGCATAGTCCAGTGCGCGTTGCGTCAGCGTCCAGAAATCCTGGTAGCGGCCGGCGAGCGTCAGCGTCCAGCTATATTCGAGCTGCTTGGAGCGCCAGATGTCCGACAGGCGGTCGGCCTCCGGGCCCGCCTCGTCGCGGTAACGCGCAATCGCCGCATGCACATCGAGCAGCGTGCCATAGGCATCGAAGACAAAGATGGACGACATCGGGCACCTCCGGGGCTATGCTCCAAGCCTATGTTTACAAAAGCCCATGCTTGCAAAGATGATGGCGATGGGCAAAGAAATTCGCGACAAAAAGACGACAAGAAAAGACGTGAAGGGAGTGAAACATGGCGGGTGACTGGTCGAAGACCTGGACCTTCTTCAAAGGCGACTGGCATGAGGGCAATGTGCCGATCATGGGCACGCGCTCGCATGCGGCGCTGTTTTCGTCCTCCGTTTTCGACGGAGCGCGTACTTTCGAGGGCGTGACGCCCGATCTCGATCTGCACTGTGCTCGTGTCAACGCTTCGGCGACCGCGATGTTTCTCAAGCCCGTCGTCACTCCAGAGAAATGGCAGGAACTTGCGCACGATGGCCTCAAGAAATTCGCGCCCGGCACCGAACTTTATATTCGTCCAACCTATTGGGCCGAGAACAGCGGCAAGCTGATGATCGCGCCAGACCCCGAAACCACGCAATACTGTCTGACGTTGTGGGAAGCGCCGATGCGGCCGCCGGAAGGTTTTTCCGTCACGCTGTCACCGTTTCGCAAGCCGACCATGGAAACCATGCCGTGCGACGCCAAGGCCGGCTGCCTCTATCCGAACAATGCGCGCGCGTTGCTCGAAGCTAATGCGCGAGGCTTCCAGAGCTGCGTGATGAACGATGTGCTCGGCAATGTGGCCGAACTCGCCACCGCGAATATCTTCATGGCAAAGGACGGCGTGGTTTTCACGCCGGCGCCGAACGGTACTTACTTGAACGGCATCACACGTCAGCGCGTTATCAAACTGATGCGCGACGACGGCATCGAGGTCGTCGAGACGACGCTTAAGTACAGCGACTTTGAAACCGCCGACGAAATATTCTCGTCCGGCAATTATTCCAAGGTCATGTCGATCAGCAAGATCGACGGCCGCTCGTTGCAGCCGGGGCCGCTCTATCGCAAGGCCCGTGAACTTTATTGGGCCTATGCGCATGGTTGACCCCGTCAAGATTGCCATTCTCGATGACGACCACGTCATCCGCATGGCGCGCTATGCGCTCGGCACCGCCGACGGCATCACGGACGAGTGGGTGCGCGATTTTTTCCTGCCCGAGGATATGGATCCGGCGGAAGTTCGTGCCAAAGGGCAGGGCCTGCTGGAAGCCGATGGCGTGACCCTGGTGCCGATGAGCGCCAAGCTCGACCTGCGCAAGGGCAGCGACGCGTCGATCCTGATTTTCCGGCGCGGCACCATCGACGAAGCGCTGATGGCGGCCAATCCCAAACTCAAGCTCATTCAGCGCATCGGCCCACGCCCGGACCCAATCGATCTCAAGGCTGCTGCGGCGCGCGGCATCAAGGTGTCTTGCGTACCGCGCCAGACGATTCAATACACCGCCGAGCACGCAATCTTGCTGATGCTTGCACTCTCCAAGCATCTGATCGAGGCTGACGATGCCGTCCGCAATGACCGCTGGGACAAGGCGCGCATTCATCCCGAAAATGGCGTCGCCTACAACTATGCGGGCATCCCCAATCTCGGCGGTCTGTTCAACAAGACCGTTGGTATCATCGGGCTGGGCGAGGTCGGTTCGCTAGCGGCGGGCATGGCGCGGGGCTTTGGCGCCCGTGTCCTCTATGCCAACCGCAACAGACTGCCGGCCGAACACGAGCAGAAGCTCGGTGTCGAATATGCGCCAGTGCCGAAACTGCTTGCCGAAGCCGACTTCGTGTCGATGCACGCCAACAACCTGCCGGAGAACAAGGGGCTGCTCGGCGCCGCCACTTTCGCGCAGATGAAGAAGACGGCTTATTTCATCAACACCAGCCGTGGCCGTATGGTCGACGAGGATGCTCTCTACACGGCGTTGACGACGGGCGTCATCGCCGGCGCCGGCCTCGACGTGCATTACGAGGAGCCGCGGCCGCTCAGCGACCGTTACGCCAAACTGCGCAACGTCATCATGACACCGCATCTCGCCGGTGGATCGCGCAAGGGCGTCGTGAACGAGATCGAACTCGTGCTCGACAATTGCCGCGCGTTGATCGCCGGGAAGCCGATCAAGTACCAGGTAACTTAATTCGCGCGCATGCCCCCGAAAAGTGTGAAGCGGTTTTCGGATAAGGTCATGCGCCAAAATTAAGTTGGCGCGTCCGCGATCCGCTCCCAGTAGAGTTCGCGGTGCTGCATTACGCCCTGCCAAAGCCGCGGCTTTTGCGTGAGCACTAGCAATTCGCCCTCGAAATGGGTGAATCGCGTCTGGTCGCCGCCGACCCGTTTCGGATCGGCAGAGGCGTCCACGTGCGTGACGAGGGTTTTGCCGTCGTAGTCGTAATTGCCGCAGTACGAATTGTACTCGCGCACGGTTTCGCCCGCAGGCAATGCACTACGGCTGTCGCAGAGCACCGACATCATCCGCTTGTCTGCATAGAAGGTGAGAAGCCCTCGCGGCTTCTCACCATAGGGCGCATGCATCGGCTTGCCGGCGTCGTCATGGGCCGACGTTTTGGCAAGCCGCCAGGTTCCGACAATGTCGCGCATTATTCTACTTTCAGCCCGAGCTTCTTGATCAAAGCCGCCCACTTTCCTTCTTCGCGTGCAATATTGGTGGCGTATTCCTCAGGCGAACTGGGCATGGCGCTGCCGCCGGCGGCGGCAATGCGTTGCTTGAAGTCGTCGGTTGCCATGATGCCGCGCATGGTCTTGTTGAGCTTGTCGACGACGGCGCGCGGCGTGCCTGCGGGGGCGACGAGGCCGTAATACTGCACGATGTCGAGTGCCGGCATACCGGCTTCCTTGGTCGTCGGCACATCGGGGATGGCAGACAGCCGTTCCGGCGACGCCACCGCGATGGCGCGCAGTTTGCCTGCCTGGATGTTGCCGATAGCCGGCGGCAGCGTGTTGAACGCGAACATCACATGGCCGCCGAGCAGATCGTTCGTGAGCGGTCCGGTGCCCTTGTAGGTGACAACGGTCATGTCCGCGCCGGTCATCGACTTGAATTGCTCGGCGCCGAAATAATTGAGCGTCGGCGAGGGCGGCGTGCCGATGGTGACCTTGCCCGGGCTCTTCTTGGCGAGGGCGACGATGTCGTTCATCGATTTCGCCGGTACGTCCGGGTTCGACATGATGACGATCGGAATGGACGCCACGAGGCTGATCGGCACGAAATCCTTCGCCAGATCGTAGCCGGTGTCGGGCGGCAGGCTGGCGCCGGTCACCAGCATCAGGATGGTGTAGCCGTCGGGCGCGGCCTTGGCACCGTCGCGCACGCCGATCACGGATCCGGCGCCGGGGCGGTTCAGCACCAGTACCTGCTGGCCCAGCGCGTCGCCAAGTTTTTGCGCCACCACGCGGCCGACCACGTCGACGCCACCACCGGCCGGGAAGGGAACGATCAGCGACACGCCTTTCGTCGGGTAGTCCTGCGCCTGGACGTGGCCTGAAAGGCAAAGCGCCGCGCATAAGGCTGCTACGGCGCGCAATTTCTGAATCGAGCTGTTTGTTTTTTTGTGAGGCATTTTTGCCCTCCTGTTTCCATCCCTGCGGCATCTTGGCAGGGATCGAAGGGCATTAAAACCGGAGTCTCGCTTATGCCGGGGATATGTGCGGCGCCAGGAACTCGGCGAAATCCTCGCTGAGCTCGCACGTCAGCGCAGGCTGCGGCGGAATTCGCTTGGCGAATTCTTGGTGAATTTACGGAACGCCGAGGCGAAAGCGCTGCTTTCGCTAAAGCCGAGTTTCTGGCCGACTTCCGTTACGGACAACGAGACATCGGCGAGCATGCATTTGGCGCGATCGATACGCCGGCTGACATGATAGCGGTGCGGCGGCATCGCGAAAGATTGCCGGAACGACCGCGAAAAATGATAGGGGCTTAAATTGGCAAGGCCGGCGAGCGTCGATAGCGGAATGTCTTCGTTGAGATGTTCCTCGATATAGTCGGCGACGCGTTTTTGTTGCCACGCCGCGAGCCCGCCATAGACGATCGGTTCCGGCGCCGCGCTGCCGTTATTGATGCGCAACAGTTCGTGCAACAGCACGAGACTGAGCGCTTCGGCATAAGGCCGCCGTCCGGACTCGGCGCTCTCCACCTGTGCGCGCAATTTCATCGCGGTTTCCCACAGGTCCTGATCGAAGAAATGCAGTTGCGGTTTGAACTCGACCTTGGCGAAGCCGAGCTGCGGATCGAGCAGCGGTGCCAGCGGGTTGATGTAGAAGCAGGTGACGCGGGCTAGCGTGCGCGGTTTTTGCCAGCCTTGAAATTGATGTCCCGCGGGCACGAACGTCATCTTGCGGCTGGCGCTGCGCGCAACCGATTTCGGCAATCCCTCAAGCAGCGTTTCGCCATCGATACGTTCGACACGGTCGGCCGCAATGAGAAGATGAAAAGGGCCGCGATAACTGAATTCGAAAGGTTCGTGCCGGACGACTTGCACGGTGTCGGCGTGCATGCCGTTCCAGATCATTAGATGACGGCGGGCGATTTCAGGCGGGTTGAGGTCGAGGACTTGTGGTTCGATCGTGCGGGTCTCAAGAAGCGGGGGCACAACAATCTGCGATGCGGCGGCATTCTCGCCTTCGTTCAACATGGGTGCGGTCTCCAGCGGCTGTCGTTATCTCCGCTCTCACCCGGGCTTCCTCAAACATCTTTATTTTTATGATGCGTTTATTCGCCGCCCCGACGGCGCATCTTTGAACCAAGCACGTATGCCTGTCGTGAGAGGCCGTCGATGGACGTACGCGCATGACTTACATGCGAAGGCGGCGTGACTATGTGGCCTTCAAGCGAAGATTAATTATGTCTGCACCGTGCGCGATAGAATTTTTCACCTCACACCGTGAGTTTCATGCATCGCAATACCGCGAGGATGAACGCTTGGTAATGAAGCATCGTCCTCCGCTTCGACTTTCGGCTAGTTCGCGGCGGTCGAATTCAATTGCGCAAGCCGGCACCTGAAACGGCAAGAACAATCAAATCGTCGCCGCGCGGCGCACTACCTGTCGTGTACGGCACCGGTGCGCTGGCGCCGAACACAACAGGAGATGAGTTATGAAAAAAATGATTCTCGCAGCGGTTCTGGCCATGGTGGTCGGCACGCCTGCGTTCGCCCAGTCCTATAGCCCCGGCTACGGCACCGGCAACATCGCCCCGAACGTGACGCAGGCGAATCCGGATGGCGTCTTCCGTTATCCGGTTCAGAACAGTGCTGCGGCATCGCGTTCCGCGCATGTTGCTTACACGCGGCGTGGCCATGAAGCCTTCGCGCAGGACGTCACGGGTTCGGTCGCTCCGCGTGAGTTCTACAAGGGCACCGATCCTGACCCGAATATCCGTGCCGAACTGCGCCGCGAGGAACAAGAGGGCTGGTGATCTCAACAGGTCCGTAGCGTAAAAACAAAGTCCCGGACGAAAGTCCGGGACTTTTTATTTGGGCTGCTCGTGTGCCGGCGCGCCTAGCTCTTCCTGGCGCCGAGCTTTGCCTCTTCCTCGGCCAGCAGATTTTCGGTCAAGCGGCGCTGGGTTTCATCGAGGCTGCCTGCCGCGAGCAGTTCACGGTAGCGCGCGATGTTCTGCCGCACGATGAATGTTTCCGATCCGTCATGCACAAGCGGTTTCGCGGCCGGCGGTGTCCGCGACCGCGCAAGCTCGGCAAATCTCTGTTCGGCGGCGGCAGCAGCGCCGAGCGCACCGGTATAGAGCTTCGCCATCTCCACCAGCAGCGTGATCAAAAGAAAGCTCGCGGCGACCAGCCCGAATATTCGTCCGACATAAAAGCCAAGATCGAAACGCGAAGAGCCGATCACGGCGGAGAGGGCAATGTCGAACAGCCAGATCCACATCACCAGCATCAGCCATAGATCCACCACGCGCGGCTGGCGCTGCCACAGCGTGGCAATGGCAAGCAGGGTCAGCACCCACACGGTGGGGCTGATTCCCTTGGTTGTGAGGAGCGAATAATTGTTGCCTTGCATCACCACCGGGAGAAGGTCGTGCCCCTTAGTGGCAAGCAGAGTGCAGGCAAGCGCCAGCACCGCGGCGCCTGCGACGGCGAAGGTAATTGCCCGCGATGGATTGGCGATCTCCCGCACGGTGCCGCTGTCCTCGCGCCGGCTAAGCCAAGCATAGGCCATGACGAATAACGGGAAGCCGCCGTGCCAGAACACGTACAGCCAAGCCGTGGTCTGCGGTCCGGCGCCGAGCAAGCCACTCGTTGAGAATGCGCCCGGGAAGGTCAAAGCGTGCGGTATGATAAGCATGGCGTCGAACAGGTAGCCGCTTGCCAGGATCAACAACGCCATCGAGCGCAGGCGCATGAACTGTTCGAACAGCAGAACCGAGGTGATGAGGTCGATAAAGAACAGCGCCGCTTCGTAACTTGGGATAAAGGCCGGCATCCGCACCAGGGGCGTGCGCACCAGGGGTACCGCGGCGATAAAACCCAGAACCACGCCGATGGCCACCGCGACAGCGAAACGCCGCTGGTTGCGAGTTGCAAGCGCGGTGGCGAGAAAGAGCGGCCGCCGAGCGGCATTTCTGAGCAGAATCATCGAAGCGCGAATCCCCAGCCCCCATGCACTTTCGCACCAAATCGGATGTGTGAAAAGGATGCGACTATCGGGCTTTTGTGCGTGAGTTCCGCATTGGTGCGGCCTGTGCCGTCGTTGTTGATGGAACAAAATCAGCGAATGGCCGGTATGCGGAAATCCAGCACCGCATCAAACACGCCACGCAAACATTTGCGCTGCGGCTTGCCGCTGTTATTTTCCTGTCAGGAGAATCACTATGAGCAAGACCAAGCTGTTCAACGAAGCGTACCGGCTGGCTTTCGAGCAAATGATGTCGGACAAGGAACTTCTCGCGAAACCCTCCGGCCTGGCAACGCGCCTGAAGGATGCCGTTGAGAAGCTCATGAAGGACAGCAACTCGCCTTCGTTCGTCGCGGTCGAAGCCATCGCGCGCCTAAAGTCCTAGAATCCCTGGCGTCCCTTAGCCCGATCGGCTGACCCCCGGCATTCCATCGTCCTTTAAATTCTAAAAGGCTGGAGGTAGCTTTCAACGGGGCGACTGTGGAGGCGGCTTCGGGGAGACTGGAATGTCGACTTGGCTCAAGGGCGCGCTGTTCGGCGCGCTTCTTCTCGTCTGGACTTTGTATGATTTGTTTATTTCGACCGACCCAATCGGGCCGGTTTTGAAGGCCATTGATTACATCGCTCTTGTCGCAAGCGTGGTCATTTTGTTTGGCGCTTTCCTCATGGCGAAAAAGAAAGCGAGCTAGCGTCTTCTCCGGCGTTCGTTCCGCGAAAACCCCGACGGTTTTTCGTCATCACTTGATCGTCATTTCGCAGAGATCGAGAACGCGCATATTCAAATGGCGCAATCGCCGTACCCATCAGGAGTCACCATGACGCGCCTGGCTGTTCTCGTTGCTGCCCTGACCGTAACGACTGTCGCTCACGCCGCGGAGCCCATAAAAATCGGGATCACCACGGTTCTGAGTGGCCCGACGGCCGATCGTGGCCAATCGGAGCAATATGGCGCGCAGTTGGCGTTGAACCGCATCAACGCGGCTGGCGGCATCTTGGGCCGGCAGGTCGAGGCTTACTATTCCGACAACGCGCGCACGCCGGCCACCGGCGTTGCCGGCACCAAGCGGCTGCTCGAGCAGGAACATGTGCCGGTGCTCATTGGCGCGCTCGCCACGCCGGTCACACACGCGATCATGCCGCTCGTTGCGGAAGCCAAGGTGTCTCTGCTGATTGCGACCTCTGCCGGGCAGGACTTCGTCGATGCGTCCGGCGCGGGCGGCAACGACTATGCGTTCAAGACCATTCCGTCAGAGCTGGATATCGCGCGCGGGTTGATGCGCTGGCTTGCGTCGAAAAACGTAAAGTCGGTCGCCATCGTTGCGGCGGCTGGCGACTTCCCTCAAGCCAACGCGGCCGGGATGGAGAAGGCCGCCAGTGAAGCAGGAATTCGTGTGACCGCGCGCGAAACGCTGGCGCAGGGCACGACCGATTTTGCACCGGCGCTGGAAAAATTGAAGGCGAGCGCGCCCGAACAGGTTGTGACGATCCTGGGTCCATTCACTGCCGGTTTCTTCAAGGCCTACGAGGCCGCGGGCTGGACAGTGCCTTTGACTGGTCGAATTGAATTTCCGGCCGCGCTTGCCGCCGTGTCTCCGCAATTTGCGGCGTCCGGCGCGCTATCCGGCATGACAAGCGTCGTCAACTTCACGCCGCTGCTCGATACGCCCGGCGTGAAGGACTTTGTCGCGGCATATCGCGCGCACTACGGTCTCATGCCGACGCAACGCTCGTTCTTTGTGTATGAAGCCACTTTGCTGGCGGTGGACGCCATTCGCCGGGCGGGATCGGATCAGCCCGCGGCGATCCATCAGGCGCTGAAGACAACCGCCATGGCCTCGGCCTTGGGTGGCACGTATAAGCCCGACGACCACAATCACGCGCACACGCCGCTGCCAATTCTTGGACTACGCAACGGGCAGGCCGCCGTTATCGCGGTTGAGTAGCGCGCAGATACTTTCAGCGCAAAACGAAACTCACGGCGGCGGGATGGTCGTCAGCGGCTCGGCCTGCACGCCGCGGAAGTCGTAGACGGTCGCATAGACCACGCCTTCGCGTTCGATTGTTGCCATGATCGGCGCCTGCAAATGCCGGCAATAGAATGTGCCAAGCGCCATCGCGAAGTCGGCTTTCTTCTGGTCGTACGTGGTTTCGAAATTCGGCCCCAGGCTCTGCTCGGCGCCGGGCTGCGGTCCGCATATGGCGACAACCCATTTGCGGCCTGCAGGCGGCTTCTCGCTCGCCAGTCTGAGGCGCGTGCGCAGTTCGATGGCCGCTTGCTTGAACGCCAGTCCCCAGTAGTCGAGCATGAATTTGTCCTGCGCGCTACGCACGCCGCCCGACGCAAGATTGAACGAGGTGTATTCGAAAGGATGCAGCCGGATCAGTTCGACGACGGGCAGCGAAAGTCCGGCGATGAAAACGGCCGTCAGAAGGCCACGCGCAGCCACCCGGTAAGAGCGGACGCGGTGCGCGATCCAGGTAACGGCAAGCCCGCCGAGCACGGCGAAAGGCGGCACGACGAAGACGAAATGGCGCAGGCCGTTATAGAGTGCCGGCCGCATCACCATGGCGACAACAATCGGCAGGATCGCGGCGAGTGCAACGAGCAGCATGCTGGCGCGGCGGTTGATGGCAACGCTCGTGCGCGTCGTGAATACAAGTACGCCGGCAAAGCCAAGCGCGCCCAGCGCCAGCATGATCTCGGGCAGTTTGTGAACGAATAGAACGGGCAGGTAGCTCGGCGGCATATCCGGCACCGGAATCTGCTGGCCGAGATAAAGCTCTTCCCACGGCTTCTCGAAGAAAGTGTCGAAATATTCCGCCGCGTGCAACGGATTGAGCGGCGACACGATCGACCACGGCCACAACAGGCCCATGATGAGATAGCCGAGCGCCAACGCCGGCAGGATGACCCAGATGAATTGGACGACATTGTGTGACGCCGCTTTCAGCCCTTGGGTGCGTATGTCAGTCGCCACGATCAGCAGCAACGCGGCGAACGTGGCGGGCACCATGATGCCGGCCAGAATGCGCATGCCGAAGGCAAGGCCGAGGCCCACGCCAAGCAGCACAACGGAGCGCACATTCGGCCGTGGATATTCATCGAGCGTGCGCACGATGCCGAGCAGCAAGACGGTCATCGCCACCGCGAAGGGTGCATCCTTCGCGTTGATGAACATATGGCCGTAGTAGAGCGGACACGTTGCCAGAAGGATTAGCGCGGCAAATCCGGCAAGCGGTCCGCCCAGACGGCGGCCGAGCCGCCACGTCACGAACAATCCGACGATGCCGATGGCGGCGCCGACGAGACGGCGCGTCTCGAACAGGCCGAACGGCAGCACCTTGGCGGTGAGCGCCGCCAGCATGTCGAAGCCGCCGCCATATTTGTAGAGATTAACGAAGGAGAACGCGCGGTCGTCGGTAAAGCCCGAGCCGTACAGCGCGAGTAGCAGGTCGCCATATTGCGAGTGGGTGTAGTCGTCCCAGCCGAGGCCGTAGTCGCGGAACGTCAAGGCCGCCGCGATCGCTACCGCGGCCAGCACCGCGATGGAAAAACGGTCGGCAAAAATATTTGCCGACCGCAGATATTGGGTTGTCCGTGGCGTGACGATGTTACTTCGTCGCCGCTTCGAACATCTCGTTGACGTGATCCCAGTTTACGAGGTGATCGAGGAACGCCTTGAGATAGTCCGGACGGCGGTTGCGATAGTCGATGTAGTAGGAGTGTTCCCACACGTCGCAACCGAGGATCGGCGAGGCGCCGTGCACCAGCGGGCTTTCGCCGTTCGGGGTCTTCGAGATGGCGAGCTTACCGCCCTTCACTTCGATCCAGGCCCAGCCAGAGCCGAACTGGCCGACGCCGGCCGCGGCGAAATCGGTCTTCATCTTCTCGAGGCCGCCGAGGTCTGAGTCGATCGCGGCCTTGAGCTTGCCCGGGATCTTGTCGCCGCCGCCATTTGGCTTCATCCACTGCCAGAAGTGCAGGTGGTTGTAGTGCTGGCCGGCATTGTTGAAGAGGCCCGCGTTCTTGCCGAAGGAGCCCTTCACGATCTCTTCGAGCGATTTGCCCTCGAGGCCCGAGCCTTCCAGCAGCTTGTTGCCGTTGTCGACATAGGCCTTGTGATGCTTGTCGTGGTGATATTCGAGCGTTTCGCGCGACATGTAGGGCGCGAGCGCGTCATGGGAATAGGGCAGGTCGGGCAGCTTGAATGACATCAGGTCCTCCTCGATCGACAAAAAAATGAGTGCGGAATGTCCGGTCCCCACGGAGGGAAACCGGCATGTCCCAGGCAGGTTCCTCAATTAAGCTAGTTAGGCCGTGGCGTCCGCCGGAGCAACCTTTTGCGAAGGGACATACAGGCAGCGCGCACGACAGCGTATTCCCGAGGCTGAAGAAGGTATTCCCGAGGCTCACATAGACGGAACGGGTAGTTATTCTCGGTGTTGTTTCTGTGCCGGGAAGCGGCGGAGCGGGCCCAAGAAGCGGGGCAAGTGCCTGACCTTGCAGCGTTAATGAAGTTTGAAGGCATTGTTTGGTATTTTAACATTAACGGTTGCCGCCAATGCCGGAAAAAGCGAGAATTCTTGCGTTATTGGAAGGCGGAATTCTCCATTATTAGAATTGGTTAGCTGGCAGCTTTGGCAGAATTGCCGGTTTAGTAGAGGGTCGTATGCGTATGTCGGGTATTTTGTTTGGTGTCGGCGGATTTATCGCTGTCGTGGGCCTCGCCCTGGCCGGATATGGTCTTCCGGACAAAGAGTTCAGCTTCGGAAACACCCTGATCCAGTCCGGCGTCACCGCCATCGTCGGTGGCCTGATTATCGTTGCGCTTGGCGTAGTTGTCGCGCAATTGCACCGCCTCGCTGAAGCCCTGACGATCAAATCGCCGATCCGCTCGACCCGGCCGATGGACATGTTCGACAACGCCCGTGCCGCCGCCGCCCGCGCGCCGTTTCCGTCCAAGCCGAAGGCGGAAATGCCGGCGCACGAGCCGCGCCACGATGAGGCCGGTTACGACAGACGCGACGACGCTGCCGTCTCGTCTTTTGCGCCATCGCTGCGTAACCCGGAAGAAGCCCACGTCACGGTCGACGACGACGTATCTCTGTCGCCGCGGCACCCGGCGCCGCGTCCCGCTGAAATCGAGGAAGCCGCTCCGCAGGCTGCTGCGCATGATCGCGACGAGCCGGACATGACCGATCATCACCAGGAAGAGGCGCTCGATGCCGGCTGGCGTCCGGCTGCCAAAACCGCCGCGCGTCCGGCTCCGACCTATTTCGACGCCATGTGGCCGTCTGAGGCCAAGGACGTGCAGCCCGCGAGCAGCCGCTCGGCCGAGGACGATTACAAGCCCTTCGCGCCCAAGCCGTTCGAGCCCAAACCGTTGTTCGATCCCAAGCCGTATGAGCCGAAGTCTTTTGAGCCAAAGTCTTTTGAGCCGAAGTTCGATCTTCCGGCTCAGGACGAGCCGGCTCCCGAGCTGGAAGCGGAAATGGCCGAACATGCGGACGAACCGGAGCACCAGGCGGTCGCCATCCTGAAATCCGGCGTGGTCGATGGCATGGCCTACACGCTCTATGTCGACGGTTCGATCGAGGCTGAGTTGCCGCAGGGCACGTTGCGGTTCGCCTCCATCAACGAGCTGCGCGGCCACCTCGAGAAGAGCGCCTGACGTAGTCCCGCGCGAATAGCCTGCACAGGGGTATTCCCGCGGTCCGCACAGCACCGGGGAAGGGAAATAACCCGCCGCACTAATGGATGCCGTCCTTCGGGACGGCATTTTTATTTGCGGGAAAAGGTTGTTTATTCAACAACATCATAGCAATCGTCGATACAACAGGGTTTTCAGCTATTCTTTTTCTTGCTGTCATTGAAGTCGGATAGTAACGTTTAAATATTGGGATTCTGGGTCGAAAATATTTCGAGGGGCGGGCTGCCATGAGCGATATCCCCGGCAACGGCAACTACATTGAACTTACAGCGGAAATCGTCTCCGCCTACGTCAGCAACAATACGGTTGCGGCAAGCGATATTCCGGGCCTGATCAACCAGGTCCACGCTGCGCTGTCACGCGTCTCCGGTAATCCCGGAGATGTAACGGCCGAACCCCTTAAGCCCGCGATTTCAGTGAAGAAATCGATCACACCCGAGTACATCGTCTGTCTTGAGGACGGCAAGAAATTCAAGTCGCTCAAGCGCCACCTGCGTACCCAATACGGTATGACGCCTGAGCAATACCGGGAAAAGTGGGGCCTCGGCGCCGATTACCCGATGGTGGCGCCGAATTACGCCGCCGCCCGCTCGCAATTGGCGAAACAAATGGGCCTCGGCCAGCAGCGCCGCCGCCGGTCGAAGTAGTCCATACCGTTATCGGATATAAATCCCAAAAGGGATTGTAATCCTTAATTCTTCTTGGTAGTGTCTCAGTTTGAATAGGACTGTTGTCCACAGGTTTTGACTCGCCACTGTCACAAGAAAGTTCCAGAATAGACCTCTGAGGAAAGGGGAATGGCCGTGTTCAGAGGTTATAGTGGTCAATTCTGTGTCTCTGTTGACGAAACCCCGGCTGGTTTTAAGTGGTCTGTCTCGGACCCTAAGACCGAGGTTATTTTCACGTTTGGCGTGGCACCGACGATGCCTGAAGCTCTGGACGACGCCTATGCGGCGCTGGCTCATGCGTTCCGAAACTCAACTTCGGAAGCAGCAAATACCGAGGCCGGAAGCCAAGCGGCTGAATAACGCTCCTTGCGAAGCTTACCGCTAAGCATTACCCTTTTGAGCATGTCCAAAGGCCCCAAAGGCGAAAAGCGCCACGCAGACACCAATCGCAACGCCGTGCTGATCGCCAAGATCGCCACCGGCGAGATCGAGGACGTGACCACGGAGGACGGCAAGAACGCCGCAGCGGTCGCGCTAGGGCGCATGGGCGGTAAGGCGCGGGCCGCTGGCATGTCGGCTAAGACCCGAAAAGAAATAGCGAAAAAGGCCGCAGCAAAAAGATGGGCCAAATAGCCGATTTTCCTTGCGCATGTTAATTTTCTCGTCCACAAATGAGGTAGAGAAAATTAACATGAGGCCGCAAAGATGGCTGCAGACCGCATTTTCGCTCAGGACTACGAGGTCGGCTCCCGACTGGATCAGATTGGGCTTACCGTCGCTGACTTCCTTGCAGTGGTGCACCAGGCTGTTGCTGCAAAGGCGGGTTTCGTCCCCAACCAGCCTCTGAACGCTGCCGGCCAACTGTCTTATATCTACGGCACCGGCGCTCTGCGGGACATGCTGCGGTCTAAAGGTTGGGTGATTGATCGCACGGGAAACATCGAGGCCACCTACGATCCAGTCAGTGGAATGAAGATCGTTTTCCAAAACGCTGACAGCGCCTGTGATGACGCCCGCGACCCCAAAGCAATTTCTGACAAAGGCCCCGCTGCCGAACAGGCCGTTGACCTTGGTCAGAAAAGTCTCTTTCCGGAGTATGAGAAGGAGGAACGAGCCAAGCGTAAACAAATGAACGCTTCGCTGTGGTACCTTTTTGTATATATCGAAGGAGATGATGTTCGTGCCGAACTTTCGTTTCCGAAGCGGATCGAAGATAAGCAATTCAGTGGCTTCAATGAACGCATCTACATTCTCAAGCCCGGCGAATGGGCGAGCATGATGCCGAAGCGGGATGATGACGAGCCGCCTGCTCAGGACTTCGAAATCAACGTAACGCGTAAAAGCTAGCGACAATGTTCAATCCGAAAAGACTAAGCCTCGCCCGAAAAAGGCGGCGGCTGAGCAGCAAAGGATTCGCTGAACTCATCGGAATGTCTCCGGTCACAGTTACTCGTCTTGAAAAGGCGAATAATGAACCGGATCCCGAGACCGTTGATTTAATCGCTAAAAAGCTTCGCTTCCCGCGAGATTTTTTCTTCGGCGGCGACGTAGACGATTTGGCAAAGGATGCTGCGAGTTTCCGCAGTCTAACGTCCATGACTGCGAAAGAGCGCGATGCCGCGCTCGCATCTGGTTCTCTGGCATATTTGTTATCTGATTATATTTCCGCAAAATTTAATTTACCGGAGCCAAACCTTATCGACCTTTCGCACGAACGCGATCCTGCGGTCGCTGCCAGAACTATCAGACAGGAATGGGCGCTTGGTGAGCAGCCGATCAGCAATATGATAAAGTTGCTGGAGTCTAAGGGCGTTCGCGTTTTCTCGCTTGCTGAGAATACAAAGAATGTTGATGCGTTTTCATGTTGGCGTAATGACGTTCCTTATATCTTTTTGAATACTTACAAGTCCGCCGAACGAAGCCGCCTAGACGCGTCTCATGAACTTGGCCACCTAATTTTGCACAAACATGGTGGTCCGCGCCAAGGCAGAGATGCAGAGACTGAAGCAAATTATTTTGGGTCTTCGTTTTTAATGCCGAAAGCTGACGTGGTCTCTCGCATTCCGTTCGTGGGGCGGCTTGATGATATTGTTGCCGCCAAAAAGAGATGGGGTGTTTCGGTTGCTGCTTTGGCCTATCGGCTTCACAAGCTAGAAATTCTGAGTGACTGGCAGTACCGCACGCTTTGTATCCAAATGAATCAGCGGGGCTATCGGACACAAGAGCCGAATGGTTTGCCGCGCGAGGAATCTGTGGTCTGGAAAAAGGTATTTACTGATCTTTGGACCGATAAGATTTCAAAAGCCCAGATTGCTGCCGAACTCCATTTGCCAGCAGACGAACTAGAGAACCTAGTTTTTGGGCTTACCGGCGATATTCGACCGCCAACCATAGGAAAGCCGTCCTTAAAGTTAGTATGAACCTTTTTATTGACGCTAAGCATAAAAGTTCATATTATGCCAAGCATGAACAAACTCCCTGTTGCGAAGCGTGTCCAAATCCTCTCGATGCTGGTCGAGGGGTCTAGCCTCCGGTCGGTTTCCCGGGTCTGCGGCGTTTCGATCAACACCGTAACCAAGATACTGGTCGATGCCGGTACGGTTTGCGCAGCCTTCCATGATGCCAGCGTTCAAAAGGTCGCGGCGCAGCGCATCCAGTGCGACGAAATTTGGAGTTTTTGCTACGCCAAAGCCAAGAACGTACCTACCGCCAAAGCCGCCCCGGAAGGCGCTGGCAGCGTGTGGACGTTCACCGCCCTAGATGCCGACTCCAAGATGATTGTGTCGTGGCTGGTCGGCTCCCGTGACGGCGATACGGCCTATAATTTCATGTGTGACCTGAAAGACCGCTTGGCGAACAAGGTTCAACTGACCACGGACGGTTTCCACGGTTACAAAGACGCGGTTGGCAGCACCTTCGGCGCGGATGAAATCGACTACGCCATGCTGGTGAAGCTCTACAGCGCACCGGCCACGCCGAATGCCTCTGCGGAGCGCCGCTACAGCCCCGCCGTCTGCACGGGCGCGAAAAAGACCGAGGTGATCGGCAACCCGGACCGTAAGCACATCAGCACGTCCTATATCGAGCGCCAGAACTTGACGATGCGTATGTCCATGCGGCGCTTTACCCGCCTGACCAATGCATTCTCAAAGAAATTCGAGAACCATTGTCATTCGCTGGCGCTGTATTTCGTTTGGTACAACTGGATGCGCAAGCACAAGACGACCGGCACCACCCCGGCTATTGCCGCAGGTCTGACCGATGAAATGCTGGATATGACCAACGTGGTGACGTTGATGGATAAGCGCGACGAACAGCTTTTGATCGACAAGCGCCGCGCCAAGTTTGAAGCCGGTGAAGCAGCCCGCGCTAGACTGCATTCCTATTCAAACTGAGACACCACCTTCTTCTTGCTAGGCAAGTGGTCCTAGACAGGGGGATGGCAGGATGAGAACAACTAAAAAGCAGGTCGCCCGACCGGTGGAGCCGCAACGGCCCTCAGTCGATGTATTTCGCGGCCAGCATCTGGCGCTGGCTCGGCGCCAGATCGTTACCGAGCATGGTTTTGCGGATGTGACCGTAGACGATGCGGAAAGTCCGCTTGCTTGGCTGGCACGCCGCCGCGGCCGTGATGGCCATCCGATGATCGCGCCGCATCAATTGCTGGCCGGAGAGCGTCTACGGACCGACTTCACCCGTGCACATCTAATGCCGCGCACGACATCGAATTGGGAAAGCCCCATCTCGTCCGACAGCCGTGGCGGCGGGGCGGGCGCCTTTAACGACATGATGATCACGGCACGCCAACGCGTAAATCAGGCGCTCGATGCCGCCGGTCCTGAGTTCGCAGGGCTCTTGGTCGACATTTGTTGCTTTCTCAAAGGCCTCGAAGATATCGAGCGCGCCCGCGCGTGGCCGGCCCGCTCGGCCAAGATCGTGTTGCAACTCGCGCTCGATCGTCTCGCCCGTCACTATGGCTATGCAGCGAAGGCCACGGGAAATGGACGCGCGCCGATTCGTACCTGGCTCGCCGAAGGCGCTGAATTCAAAGTCGATAGTGTGTAATTATGCCGCTGTGGCGAGCGCCGCATTTGCTTCCGCGCGAATACGCTCGACCATCGAACGGACGCCGTTGGAGCGCTGCGGGGTGAGGCCGTCGCGAAGCCCAAGACGATCGAACAAGGCAATCGCGTCGGTGGCTAGAATCTCTTTCGCGGGCTTGCCGGAATAGAGCGCGATTAATATGGCGACCAGGCCGCGTACGATATGCGCGTCGCTATCGCCTTCGAAGGTCAGAACGGGATCTGCGATGCCGTCCCGCTTAACATGTGTGATCAGCCAGACCTGGCTGGCGCAGCCGCGGACCTTATTAGCCTCAGTCTGCTTGTTTTCCGGCAGCGCTGGCAGTTCGCGCCCAAGTTCGATGACGTATCGATAGCGGTCATCCCACTGGTCGAGCAGCGTGAAGTTTTCGATGATGTCGTCGATAGCGCTCATACTGGCTATATATGCCAGCTTGCGCCATTCGCCAAAGTCAGCCGGTGCGCAGAAACAGCCGTTATCAGGCCGCGGGGCGGGCCGCGCGGGCCTCCCGGCGCGGTGGCAACGGAACCGGCCCCTGCCAGGCGGGCGCCATATCGCTCGATGTAAGCGTGCCGGAGATCGGGGCTTGATGCGACGCCTGGCCGGCGATCAAACGCGGCGACGCTTTGTCGGTAGACGCTGACTTCTCAGTCATTTTGGTGGAAATGAATTCGAACAATGTGCGGGCGCCCGCCTCGGCCTTGTGGCCGATGGCGACTGCAACCTTGCCGCCGACTTCGCAGGCATCGGGTTGACGTTCACAGAAGCCGCGTGCGTCCGATACGGCCGCAGCCGCGAGCGAGGCGGCTTGCGTTGCATCGATCTGCGCGTCGGCCGGCGTGTTGTTGCTGCCGCTCGGCAACAGCACACAAACGACGGTCAGCCAGAACGCCATTCGCAACAGAAAGAACATGACTCTACCCATTTATTCCCAACAGCTTTCCCCGCTGTCTTGAATAAAATCTAGCAGACAGGCTTGAACCTGTCGTTCGAAATGAAAAGACGTTTTTGGGCTAAGTCGACGAGAATACGAGGCTAATTTGATTCAAATCCGAGAAGCTCGAATTTGATTAAAGTTTTAAATATCGGAACCAAGCGCGATGGTAGTTGCGATTCCAGCCTGCCGTATGGTTACCGCACCGGTAAGATTTTGCGCGTTGTGCGATAGCGGCAACCGAAATTTCACCATGAGTGCGAAATGGGCGTCGAAATTGACCCGAAATGACCGCTGCAACAGGCCGGTGTGCGCTCGCACCGCGCAACTTTAGTGTTCGCTTAAGCGGGCCGCCTTAGGTTCATCTTCGAAAAAAGGGGCGCGTCAGCTTAAGACGTGGAACAGGACTCGTGAGTTTCCTCACACCAGTGTGGAACTATGTGGATGCGTTAGTGCACCCTGCGGCGCAGCAGGATGCGTTGACCGCGGCGCGCCATCGCGCCTTCATTGCGCCGCGTCTGCTCGGCAGCTTTGCCGCACTGGCGAGCTTCCCGGTCTACATTGCATTCCGTGGGGTGCCGAGCGCGCTCGAGATCGGCGTATTCGCCTGGCTGGTGGTGCCGATCCTCACGGCCTACTTCCTGTCGCGGACCGGCCGCTATGAAAACGCCCACGTGTTATCTTCTTTGTCGCTCACCGGCCTGATTGGCATCGTCGCGTGGTGTACCGGTGGAATCGGTTCTTTCGCCGCGATCTGGCTGGTGGTGGTTCCGCTGGAAGCCGCGTTGTCGGCCTCGCGCCGCGTCGTGGCGCTGGCCTCGACCTTTGCGCTGGTTGCTGCAGGTATCCTTCTTGTCCTCAGTGCTACGGGACTGCTACCGGCGGTCGCCGAAGTCGCCAGTGAGCATGGTGCCCTGGCTGCGCTTGGTATCATTTCGGCGGCGCTCTACTCCACGGGACTGGCGCTCGGCGCCGAGTCGCTCGCACGCACCAGTTTCTGGCTGCTCTATGCCGAGGAAGATCGCTACCGGCTGCTCGCGCGCAATATTACCGACGTGATTACCCGGCACGGCCGCAATGGCGCGGTGCTCTTTATCTCGCCGGCGGCCGAAAGTCTCTTTGGTGTAAAGGTCAGTCAGCTGTCCGGTCACGGGCTGTTCGACCGGGTTCACGTCGGCGATCGTCCCGCCTATCTGACGGCGCTCGCGGATGCAGCCGCGCACGGCGAGGTTCGTTCGGTCGAATTCCGTATTCGCCGCGGCGCCGATAACGACGCGCAGGCAGGACAATTCGTCTGGGTTGAAATGCGCTGCCGGCCGTTTGATGCCACGGCGGGCAACACGGATGCTCAGGATCGCGAAGTAGTCGCGGTATTGCGCGACGTCAGCGAGCGCAAGATGCAGGAGCGCGCCATCGAAATAGCGCGGAAAGAGTCCGAGCGCGCCAATGCGGCCAAGAGCCGCTTCCTTGCGACCATGAGCCACGAGTTGCGCACGCCGCTCAACGCCATCATCGGCTTCTCGGAAATGATGATCGACGACTCGATCGTGCTCGACGCAGCGCGAAAGCGCGAATACGCCAAGGTAATCAACGATTCTGGCCGGCATCTGCTGTCGGTCGTCAATGGCATTCTCGATATGTCGAAGATGGAAACCGGCAATTTTGAGATCGCGCCCGAGCCCTTTATGCCGGCGCAGGCCATTGTCAGTTGCTGCGATCTTCTTGCGTTGAAGGCGCGCGATGCCGGCGTCGAGCTCAAGACCCGTATCGCCGACCTGCCAGAAGTCGTCGTTGACAGGCGCGCGCTCAACCAGATCCTGATCAATCTTATTTCCAACGCTATCAAATTCACGCCCCGTGGCGGCCGCGTTACGGTCAGCGCGACTCACGATGGCGCGGAATTCATGATAGCGGTGGAAGACACTGGCGTCGGCATCGGTGAAGAGGACTTGCCGCGGCTCGGCGAAGCTTTCTTCCAGGCGCGCGCCTCTTACGACCGCAAACACGATGGGTCGGGCCTCGGTCTGTCCATCGTCAAGGGGCTCGTGAAGCTCCACGGCGGCGATATCGACATTCACAGCCGATTGAATTACGGCACACGGATTACGGTGCATCTGCCGCTCGACTGTGAAGGCGACAAACATACGACCGATCCGATCCGATTGGTCACACAGCGCGCGGATGAATTTGCGACAGCTGCTAAAGTACTGGTGAAGAAGAGTGCCTAGGCGAGTCCGAAACCAAGACATCATTGAGCCACGCGGTGCCGGCAGGCTGGCCGCGGCGATCGGCCGTTATCCGCGTGAGTTCGTTGGGTTTATGATGGCGAGCATCGCTATGGTGTCGATCTCAACCAATGCTTTGTTCCTGCAAAAGGGGCCACATCCGGCGCCGATCTTTGCCACACGACCCGTGATTCAGCCGCAGGCGGCTGTCGCGCCGACGCAAGTGCAATCCGTTGCCGTGCAGCCCGCCATTGCGCCGACGACGATGGCGCCTGCCAATCCCGCGCTCGACGCGCCGGCGCTCACCCGCGAGCATTACATCGTCAACATTCAGCGTGAACTGAACCGCCGTGGCTTCTACGACGGTGCCGCCGACGGAATCTGGGGCGGGAGAACGGACTCTGCGGCCCGCGACTTCATTCAGGCGACCGGGGTGCGTATTAATCCGGAACCGGGCGAAATGCTGTTGCGTGCCATTCTGTCGTCAGGTGCCAAGGTCAATAAACCGGCTGCGCCGGTGCGCAACGATCCGATCGCCGACTTGATCGCGCCATCGCAGCGCACTCTGGCCATTCAGCGGGCCTTGTCGGATTTTGGTTACGGTCAGATCAAGCCGACAGGGCAGTACGATCCGGAAACCAAGGCCGCGATTGAGAAGTTCGAGCGGGACCGGCGGCTTCCGGTGACCGGGCAGCTTTCCGACCGCTTCATCCGCGAACTCGCGGCGATGACAGGCCGGCCTCTGGAATAGCGGCGCGGCCTCGGGCTGTGCTACTCACCGTTATGCGATTGAAGTCGGGAATCTGGGTGGCGGCCTATGTGCGTCGCTGCAATATCGAAGGCGCGTTTGTTGCCATTCGCCGCCGCGGCGCCGAAGAAGCCGGCGCGGTCTATATCAAAGTGAGCAAGCTCGACGGCACGGCGTTGCTGTACGGTCCGGCGCCGCAAGCGGTGTTTGACGAGGCCCATCCGTCGGATCGCATGTTTACGGTTATCCTTGGCCGCGACGTGGCTGCAATCGATGCCGATGTCGAATCCCGACTTGTACGCGAAATCCGTTATGACCCCGACGTCTGGATCGTCGAGGTCGAGGATCGGGAAGGCCGTAATTTTTTAGACGACGCCGTTGTCTAGCGTCCGTTGCCGCGGTTTCGTGCGGGCTGGTCGTCGCGGCCGGTGAGGTTGCGGCGTGACGCGGGTCCGGATTGTTGCCGCGCGCCTCGGCGTTCGTCGTCGTAATGCATGGGCTCGTAAGCGCGCCGAGGGGGCTGTTCCGCTTTTTGATCAGACGTGCGCCAGACCGACACCATATGCTCGGCCGCTTCCAGCGTGAGAGCGTCGAACAACATGGCGAGATCGTGCACCCGCTCGACCGACTGGCCGATCGCCGGGTTGAGAAACAGCAGGACTCGCTGAAGCACAGCGGCCTTCATCCCGAGTGCCTTGGCTACGATTACGGCAGGCTCCCCCGACACATCACGCGCGATACGTTCCGCAAACGTGTGGCTAATACCGAGCGCGCGCTCGAGGATGCGGGCGAATTCGCCGGTATTGTGCTGGAGGGCGGCTGCTTCGAGCCGGCGCACCACTTCACTCAAAGCCGGCGCGGGACGATGCGCTAGCGCTGGGGGGGCTATTTCAAGGTTCGCGAGGATCTGACGCCGGCCGTGCACTCCGGTCGAGAAGAATAGTTCGGTTAGATCGGCGGTTTCAGACGGGGCCAGTGCGACAGGTTCGAAGGAATCGGGCGCCGGGGCCGAGCCCAGTTTATCCAGGATGGCCTTTGGCGCGGCGGGGTACCTGGAAAGGCTGGCTGCAACCGCGGCACGGGTTGCGTCATCGACAGTGTCGAGAAGGCCGAGGGCAAGTTCGACGTACTGCGTTTCTTCGTCGGCGCTGTGCGTCGGCTTCTGGACGTAGAGGTCGGTCAGCACGCGGATCAGAGTCGGCCGGATGTCGACGCCGTCGCGACAGGCCAGGTCGACCAAGCCGTCGAGATGAGGGTAGGCAGGTAGTTTCATCATGACTTTTACGCAGTTACATAAGGCGATGGCCCACATTAGTCGGGTCGCGTTAGCAGAGCGTTAACCTTGCGGCCCCTTTAATTGGTATCGCCGAACCGGGTTTCGTGCCGGGACGGAGAGGGGCATTGAAATGGGTGAAGTCATCCGATTTCCCGACGAGGCGGGATACGTGCGTGGCGGCCGTTACATCGATGCGCATAGTGAGCCTGCGACCGTCATCATTCTTCCGGTGATCCGGATCGAGCGCGACCCCGATGGGTCGAACGGTCTCGAACCGAACACCGGCAATAGCGCCGGCCGCCGCCGGCGTCGCCGCGCTGTCCGCTAGCCGATGACATTTTGGCGCCAACGCGGTTTCGCACTCGCGGCCTTTGTGCTGCTTGCGGGATGTTCGAACGGCGATTTTGGCGAAGTGCGCCCCATGCTGGTGCGCGATGACGTCCACGACTGGCTTGGTCCTGCCGCTACGGCGCCCAATACACCCTCCAGCTTCGAAGTGACCGACGACGAGCGCAAGCTCCGCGATCTTGCTTTTCCCCTGATTGAACCGCCCTACGACCGGCAACAGCCTTATTCGGTAGTGCTCGAATACGGCGCCAACGGCACTGCCGGGGTTAACCCGGCCAGCTATGCCAATTATTTGCTGAGTTCGAGCTTCCGCTCGCCATCGGGACGCTATGCGCAACTGAACGACGCCATTCGTAACGACACGACGCGGCTTCCACAATTCTTCGAGAGCGCGGCGCGCGTGCTTGACCTCGACGTCAAGCGCAAGAAGAGTCTGGCCTACGTGTCGAGCCTGTCGGCGGGCGAGCGGGACGACGCGTTGCGGCGGGTCCGCGAGAATTCGTCGCTAGTGTCGCTGGTCCGCACTCGGTTGGCACAGCGCGTATCGGCCTATCGCTTCGCGCTCGAACGTCTCGTGATCATGACGCCCTCGGCACAGGCCGTCGAAGTCGAGCAATCGCTCAATCAGCTACAGGCGCTGATTGCGCGCTATCGGACGCCGCAATTGCCGTGGGTGCGCGAGCAGAGCTTGGTCTCGGCGCGCTGATCGCCGTCAACTCTCTATCGACTATCGCGAAGGTTTCGGGGCGTCTTGCTGAATCGCACAGCGAGCTGCTGCAATGGCGCTTTGCGCCATTGGCAAAAGGCCCGGCTCGGGCGCCAGTGCACGGATAGCAATCAATCCTGTCGGCGTCGGCGATTCCACAATTAGCCTATCGGCGGCGGTGATCTCTTCGTCTTCCGGCAGATTGCTGTGCTGCTCGGGCGTCATCAATTCAAGCTCGATGACGCGCCGGCCCGCCGCCCGATCGTTGATGGCGTAGTAGGCCACATCGTAGCGCGTGTAGAACGATATCGACGTGTAAGCGAGGCTGACCGGCACGGTAAGCTTCAGCGACCCTTGCGAAAGATCGTAGCGGCAGACCGCGCTGGCGAAAGCCGAATCCATAAATGGCATGGGTGCCGTATCTGGTGCCGGCGCGGGGAGGGCCGTGACAGTATTGATCGGCGCCGTCGGCGTCAGTCGCGAGTAGGCATCTTGCGTTGCCGTGCGCGGCATGATGATGACCGTCGCAAGGTGCACGATACCGCCGAGCAAGGCACCACCGAGAAAAAGGAGCAGCCAACGGATCATGGACAGCGCCTCGTCGTGACGGCCGGCATCGGCACTTCGCGGCCTGCCTTTGTCGAGACGCCTACAGCGGTGTCGTAGAAGCGCAGCAAGAGTGCGTAACGCTCGACGCCCCCGGTCGGCAGCCAATTGCCCGCATTAGCGCGCGGCGACACGGCGATCTCGAAACTGCCGTCGGCGTTCCGAACGATCTCTTGGCTCGTGAAGCCGTAGCGGTTGACCGAATTGGCGACAAGCTGACCCTCGACGTTATAAAGCGTCAGTGTCCAGAACCGCGCGGCCGGCGTCACGCCCGAGAGTAGGACGTCGCAACGGCCGTCAAGAAGTTTGCCGTTGTCGTCGGCTTGTGCCGTGAACGACACGCCGTCACCAAGCGCGACCGGCAATTGGCCTGTTCGGGCAATGGTTGCTCGCGCGTAAGGATCGGCGTCAATAGTGCCCGTTTTGGGCCAGGCGGTCCAGGCGCCAATGGTCAAAGAGCCGAAGGCTGCGCCGCGGGTGAGGGCGAGATAAGTCGCGCCGAGGCCGACCATCGCGGCGACAGCAAGAGCAAACAGCGATCCGAGAAGCAGCCGCACGATCGATCCGCTGGACCTTGGGGAAATTTGATTCGCGTGAGGGAGACTACGCTGGCTGCAGCGATGCTGCTAATCAGTTTCGGTCGCCAACTGGCTCCAACGCCGCTGCGACGGCGTCGGGCTTCTGAAGATCGGAAACCTGCCTTTTCTTCTCGGTGGAAACGGTCGGAATCGACGGTCCCAAAGCGCGCTGGGCGTCATCCATCATTCGCTCCACGCGGACCAGGACATCTGCGCCGCGCTTGGTCAGGACGGCGGGGCGGGGAGGCGGCGGTTCGCCGGATTTAGTTTTCGCATCGGCGACGGCAGGTTGCTGCCGAGCCGGCGGGACCGGAATGCCGGGAAGCTGCTTAATCTCGATGCCCTGATGGGCGTATTCCATGATGGTGTGCCAGGTCATTGCCGGAAGGGCGCCGCCGGTCATGCGGTTGGTCGAGCTGTAGTCATCGTTGCCGAACCAGATGCCGCAGACGAAATTGCCAGTGTAACCCATGAACCAAGCGTCACGAAAAGCGTTGGTGGTACCAGTCTTGCCGGCCGCAGTGATGCCGTCGAGCCGCGCGCGCCGCGCCGTTCCGTTTTCAACGACGCTGTTCATCATTTTGATCATGTCAGTCGCGACGCCCGGCGGGATAACCTGTCGCGGCTTCGGCCCGTCGCGGTCGAAACGCCAGACCAACTCACCCGCGCCGGTGCGCACTTCGAGAATGGCGTGCGGCGTCACCGCCTTGCCGAGATTAGGAAAGGTCGCGTAAGCGCCGGTATGTTCGAGCACGTTGACTTCGTCCGCGCCGATCGGCAGCGACGGCGTATCGGGAAGAGGGCTTTTTATGCCGAACTTGCGGGCGGTTTCAACGATACGATTGCGACCTAGTTTCGCATTGCCGTCTCCGACGGAAATGGAAAGCCGTACGGCGATCGTGTTGACCGAGTGCGTCAGCGCCTGGATCAGCGTCATCGATCCGCCGTAGCCACCGCCGTAGTTGTGCGGACACCAGTTGCCGATACAGATGGGCCCATCGACCACAATCGACGTCGGTTTATAGCCGTGCAACAGCGCGGTCGTGTAGACATAGGGTTTGAAAGACGAACCGGGCTGTCGCATTGCGTCCGTCGCACGATTGAACTGGCTGGCGCCGTAATCGCGGCCGCCGACCATCGCGCGTACCGAACCGTCATTTTCCATCAGTACGGAAGCGGCCTGCGTCGCGTGATATTCTTGGCCGTATTGGCGCAGCGAGTTTTCGACCGCTGCGTCGGCGACTTTCTGCATATTACTGTCGAGTGCGGTACGCACGACGAACACGCGCTCGGTCATCGACTTCGGGAAGGTATCGACGAGCTTCTTCATCTCGTCGAACGCCCAGTCGAGATAATAGTTCGGCGAACGCTCGTCGCGCCGGTCGACAGGTGTGGCGGGGCGGCGGCGGGCGCCGAAGACCTGACCCTCGGTCATGAACCCCGCTTCGACGAGGTTATCGAGAACGACGTTAGCACGCGCACGCGCGGCCGGCAGATTGACATGCGGCGCGAACTTGGTAGGCGCCTTAAACAGGCCGGCGAGCATCGCGCCTTCCGCCAAATTCACGTCGCGCGCCGACTTGTTAAAATAGTACTGCGCCGCGGCATCGACGCCGAAGGCGCCGCCGCCCATATAGGCGCGGTCAAGATAGAGCTTCAAAATCTCGTTCTTGGTTAGCCGCGCTTCCAGCCACATAGCAAGGAAGGCTTCCTTGATCTTGCGGTCGAGCGTGCGCTCGTTCGACAGGAACAGGTTCTTCGCCAGCTGCTGCGTCAGGGAGGAGCCGCCCTGGCGCACGCCGCCGGCCTGGGCGTTGGTCACAAGAGCGCGCGCGGTGCCCGCAATATCGATGCCGAAATGCTCGTAGAAGCGCCGATCCTCGGTGGCGAGCACGGCCTTGATCAGCGAGTCCGGAAACTGGTCGAGCGGGATCGAGTCGTTATGCCGGATGCCGCGCGAACCCACCTCGTTACCGTGGCGGTCGAGGAAGGTCACCGCCAGATCGGACTTCTTGAGCCAGTCGTCGTCGGAGGTGAGCTGGAACGCCGGTACCGCGAGCGCCAGCAGCAGCAACATGCCGACCGTGCCGAGCGTCGCGCTTTCCGACAGAAGTTCGTTGGCCCAGCGCCGCCAGCCGGCGACGTGGAAGCGGTCCATGAAGGTGGAAAACCGCTCATACGCCTCGCGGACGCCGGACAGCGAGCGGAAAACGCTGAAATCCACCCAGGCGTCGAACCCGAGCAGGCGCCGCTTCAGATTGGGCTTCCAGTCCTCAGGAAAAAGGTCGCGCAAGGCGTTGTCGCTCGTCTGTACAGGTGGTGCGGCCAAAGGGGGCCGCGAAGCACCAATTTAGCCCAAGGCCCCCGTCTGGCCAATGCCGCCAATGGGTTAATGCCCGCCAAGGTGAACACAAATTGCGGTGAAAAAGCGCCCGAATTCGTCGTTTACCTCCTTCCGCAGGGGGCAGCGAACGCAATGAGCCGGGTTCTTGATCGGCCATGACCTCTCATCGGGCGCCCGCCTGAGTTCGGGGGAACGTGGATATGACCCGCATTCCCCGCATGACGCGTTTGGTTACAGCGGGCGCAGTGGCTTGCGACAGACAAGAACCTCTCTGCTCTTGCTGTTCTTAACTCTTGCCGCGCTTGCCGACTTGTCAGGCCGGTTGGTTGACCGCGTGCACGTCGTCGCCCGCCGAACTACTACGCCTCGGCAATGTTCACAGCGCCGGCGAATGGATCGCCACGCCACGAAAATGATTCACGAGATTGATCCGGAGATATTGCGGCTCATCGCGGAACTGCGGCCATAGCGTTGCGTTGACGAGCAACCGGCGGAGTGCGTGAGAATGCCGAGGACAATACTCAGCTCAAATTCTCAAACGGCACCCGTGTGGCGACAGCCGGTGGTACCTCGCTCCTGCGCTTCCAATCAGTTCAGAAAAACATTCACACCAGATCGGCGTTCCTCTCGCGAACGCCCGCTCACAGCAGCTTGTCTCTCCACAATTAATCGAAGACAGCACCAGCTATTTTCTCCGGCGCATACATCGCGGACGAGCCGCCGCGTCATGGCAGGGTTAGCCATGGCAGCGGTATTTGAATCCTTCTCCGCCGCCGGAGACAGAACGGTGCGCTGAATTCCCTCTGGATTGGAGTTGAGCATGACCAATGACCGAACGGATTCCAGTTCCCGTCACGCCAGCTACCCGACCCGCCGCGAGATTGTCGCCGCCGGTGTCATGGTACCGGTTGCCATGAAATTGTCATCGGGCGCGTCGGCTCAGTCATCGACAAGCACTGCGCCGACAAGCGTTGCCGCACCGGAGGCTGTTTCGGCGAGGCTGACCATCAACGGGACACCTCACGCGGTCACGCTCGACCCCCGCACCACGCTCCTTGATCTGCTGCGCGAGCATCTCGACCTGACCGGCACAAAGAAGGGCTGCGACCAAGGCCAATGCGGCGCTTGTACGGTGCTGGTCGACGGCCGCCGCGTCGTCTCGTGCCTGACACTGGCCGTTATGAAAGATGGCGCGAGCATCACCACGATCGAAGGGCTGGCAAAGAACGGGACGCTCCATCCGTTGCAGCAGGCCTTCATCGACCACGATGCATTCCAGTGCGGTTACTGCACACCGGGTCAGATCTGCTCGGCCGCGGGATTGATCGCCGAAGGCAGGGCCAAGAGCGCGGACGAAATCCGTGAACTCATGAGTGGCAACATCTGCCGGTGCGGCGCGTACCCCAACATTGTCGCGGCGATCCAGCAAGCGATGAGGCAGTCATGATCAATTTTCAGTATTCGCGCGCCAGCAACGTGGCGGAGGCGGTTCGCCAGATGGCCGGAACTCCGGCTGCAAAGTTCGTCGCAGGCGGCACCAATTTGATCGACCTGATGAAGATGGATGTCGAACATCCGGCCACGCTGATCGACATATCGAGACTTCCGCTCGACAAAATCGAGGAGACAGCCGGCGGCGGGCTCCGCATCGGTGCGCTCGTGCGCAACTCCGATATTGCCTACCACCCGGTGGTCCAACGGCGCTATCCGGTGTTGTCGAGCGCGCTGCTCGCCGGCGCGTCGCAACAGTTGCGCAACATGGCGTCGGCGGGGGGCAATCTCCTCCAGCGTACGCGTTGTGCGTATTTTTATGACATAGCGACGCCTTGCAACAAGCGTGAGCCCGGCAGCGGCTGCTCGGCAATCGGCGGCATCAACCGCATGAACGCGATCCTCGGCACGAGCGACGCCTGCATCGCGGTGCATCCGTCGGACATGTGCGTGGCGATGGCCGTGCTGGAGGCGAAGGTCCATGTAACGGGCTCCCGCGGCGAGCGCGTCATAGCTTTTGCGGACTTTCATCGGCTTCCCGGCGACACACCGCAGCGCGACACCAACCTCAATGCCGACGATCTCGTGACTTCGGTCGAGCTGCCGCCGCAAGGGTTTGCGCAAAATTACACCTATCTCAAAATCCGCGACCGTCTCTCCTATGCGTTCGCGCTGGTGTCCGTCGCGGTCGGTCTTGAGCTCGATGGCGGCACCATCAAGGAGGCGCGGTTTGCCCTTGGCGGCGTCGCGCATAAACCCTGGCGCAACCCGCAGGCCGAAGCCGCTTTGCGTGGCAAGCCCGCCAACGAGGCGACGCTTGCTCAGGCGGCCGGTGTCGCCCTGCGCGAGGCCAAAGGCTTCGGTCACAACACGTTCAAGATTGATCTCGCGCGCCGGACCATCGTGCGCGCGCTTTCGCAGGCGGCGCGCGGCACCCCGCAGTCGCAGTCCAACAAAAAGATAGCGTGAGCAAGATCATGGCACCCTATATCGGAACCGCTACGTCCCGCATCGACGGCATCGCGAAGGTCACCGGCGCTGCAAAGTATGCCGCCGAGTTCAACGTTCCGGGCCTCGCTCATGCGAGCATCGTTTCCTCGACGATTGCGAAGGGTCGCGTCACGCGCATCGACACAGGCGCCGCGACGCGCGTCAAAGGTGTCCTGACCGTGCTGACGCACGAGAATCGTCCGCAAATGCCGGACAACGATCAAGCCTACGAGGATGAGGTCGCGCCGGAGGGCTCGCCATATCGGCCATTGTACGACCGCAAAATCATGTTCAACGGCCAGCCGGTTGCGCTTGTGGTGGCCGAGACCTCGGAGATCGCGCGCTACGCGGCGTCCCTGGTCAAGGTGGAATACGACAAGGAAGCCTCCGTCACAGACATATTTGATCAGCGTGACAAGGCCATTCCGATAAAGGCTCCCGCAGATCCGATGGAGGCCATGTTCGCGCCGCCGAAGCCGCGTGGCACGCCCGACCAAGCGCTGGCCGCGGCCGCGGTGCGTCACGAAGGCGAATATTATGTTCCGATCGAGCATCACAACCCGATGGAGCTTTATGCCACGACGGTAGCGTTCGAGGCCGGCGGCAAGCTCACGGTCTATGACAAGACCCAGGGCGTGCAGAACGTGCACAAGTATGTCTGCGGTGTATTTGGCATGAAGCCGGAGGATGTGCGCGTCATCTCGTACTTCATGGGTGGCGGCTTCGGCTCGGGCTTGCGCCCGACGTACCAGGTGGTGCTGGCGGTGCTTGCCGCGCGCGCGCTGCAGCGTTCGGTCCGGGTCGTTCTGACGCGTCCGCAGATGTATGTGGTGGGTTACCGGCCGGCGATGATCCAGCACATTGCAATGGGTGCAAATACCGGCGGAACGCTCGACGTGATCACGCACGACGCGGTGACCGTTACCTCGCAATATGAGGACTTCCATCGTCAGGAGACGGCCTGGTCCGGTCTGCTCTACAAATCACCCAACGCAAAATATGCGCACGGGCTCGCCAAGCTCGATCTTGTGACATCGTGCGACATGCGCTGTCCAAGCGCCGCGACCGGCGTCTATGCGCTCGAATGTGCGATGGACGAACTTGCGGTCGCACTCAAACTCGACCCGGTCGAGCTTCGGCTGCGGTGTTATTCAGATCGCGACCAGAACGATGACAAGCCGTACAGCAGCAAGGCGTTGCGCGAATGCTACCGCCAGGGCGCCGAGGCGTTCGGCTGGGACAAGCGCACCCCCGAGCCGCGCTCGATGCGCGAGGGCAGCGATCTGGTTGGTTTAGGCATGGCGACGGGCGTCTGGGAGGCGCTTCAGGTGCCGATCACGGTGCGCATCGTGCTCACCGCCAATGGCCATGCCGAGGTCGCGTGCGCAACCTCCGACATTGGCACCGGCACCTACACCATCATGGCGCAGGTCGCGGCCGACATGCTTGGGCTGCCGCTCGGCAACATCAGCGTCAAGCTCGGCGACTCGAGCCTGCCGCAATCGCCGGTCGAAGGCGGATCATGGATGGCGGCCTCGGTGTCGAACGGGATTGCGACCACGGCCGGTGCGATCCGCGAGGAGCTCCTGCATTTTATTAAGCAAATGCCGAATTCTCCGCTCGCCAATGCCGCGTCCGACGAGGTCGCACTTGTGGACGGCAAGCTGGTGAGCAAGCGTGACCCTTCGCGCGGCGTGTCGATCGCTGACGCCATGCGGCAGGGCGCGGTGGAGCGCATCCAGCAGGAGAAAACGACTAATCCCAGCGGTGACCATTCAAGCGCGCACAACACGCACTCGGCGGTATTTGCCGAGGTGAAGGTGGATGAGCAGATCGGTGTCATCCGCGTCACGCGCGTCGTCAGCGCGGTTGCGGCCGGGCGCATTCTGAACACGAAAACCTCGAGCAGCCAGATCATGGGCAGTGTGGTTTGGGGCATCGGCATGGCGCTGCACGAGGAAACGCACATTGATAAGAAGTTCGGCCGCATCATGAATGCGAACCTCGCCGAATATGCCGTGCCAGTGCATGCCGACATTCACGACATCAAGGTGATCTTCGTGGACGAGCAGGACGACGGCAATCCGCTCGGCGTTAAGGGGCTCGGTGAGGTCGGCATCGTCGGGGTCGCGTCGGCGGTTGCCAACGCGGTCTATCACGCGACCGGCAAACGCGTGCGCGATCTGCCGATCACGCTGGATAAACTACGGTCGTAGCGCCGCCAGCCGGAGACGCGGAAGCGGTCCATGAAGGTGGAAGCCGCTCATGAGTCTCGCGAAGGCCGGACAGCGAGGGAAAAACGCTGAAATCCATCCAACGCTTCGAAGCCGGGCAGGCGCTGCTTCAGAAAGCGGTTAATGCATGTCAAAAGTGCATGGGAATTGGGGGGTAATCACGGGCCTCCCCAACTTGGGGGAGATATAAAAACGCTGATGCAAGGCGGTTTTGCTGTGCTACACCCCCGCCGGGGACGATGATCGGGGAGGAACGCCGCGCATGATCGCGATTGTCCGCATTGCTTTGCGGCGCCCTTATACGTTCGTTGTCATGGCGATGATCATTTTGATCGTCGGTCCGCTGGCGGCCCTTCGTACCCCCGTCGACATCTTCCCGGACATCCGCATCCCGGTCATTGCCATCATCTGGCAATACACCGGCCTGCAGCCGGACCTGATGGCCGGCCGCATCACCACCCAGTCGCAGCGCGGCCTGACCACGACCGTCAACGACATCGAGCATATCGAGGCCACTTCTTATAACGGTCTCGGCATCATCAAGGTGTTCTTCCAGCCGAACGTCGATATCCGCATCGCCAATGCGCAGGTGACCGCGGTCTCGCAGACCCAACTCAAGCAACTGCCGGCCGGCGCTACGCCGCCGCTCGTTCTCAACTACAACGCATCGACCGTGCCGATCATTCAACTGGCGCTGTCCGGCTCCGGCCTGTCCGAACAGGCGCTCGCCGATATCGGCCTCAATACCCTGCGCACGCCGCTGATCACGGTGCCGGGCGCCGCCATTCCGCTGCCTTACGGCGGCAAGCTGCGCCAGATCCAGATCGATCTCGATTCGGAGAAGATGCAGGCGCGCGGCCTTTCGGGGCAGGACGTCGCCAATGCGCTCGCCAATCAAAATTTGATTACGCCGGTCGGCACGCAAAAAATCGGTCCGGCCGAATACACGATCCAGCTCAACAACGCGCCGTCGGTTATTTCCGAGTTGGGCGATCTGCCGATCAAAAGCGTCAACGGCGCGATGGTCTATATCCGTGACGTGGCGCATGTGCGCGACGGCAATCCGCCGCAGACCAATATCGTGCACGTCGACGGCAGCCGTTCGGTGCTGATGCAGGTGCTCAAGAACGGCGCGGTGTCGACGCTCGCCATCGTCGATGGCATCAAGAAGAAGGTCGAGGAAACCAAGGCGATCCTGCCGAGCAATCTCAATATCGCGATCCTCGGCGACCAGTCGATTTTCGTTTCCGCGGCGGTCAGTGGTGTCATCCATGAAGGCATCATCGCCGCGGCGCTGACCAGCATCATGATCCTGATCTTTCTCGGTAGCTGGCGTTC
>DASYCM010000083.1:0-2274 GCA_036500165.1 Pseudolabrys sp. | reverse complement strand
CGCCTGGACCTTCCGCGGCACGACCGGCGCGCGCGGATAGACGGCGATCAATGGACGCGACGGCGGCCGGTAGCGCGTCAACACCGCCACCAGATCGCCTGCGTCGATGTCGTCACGGACGACGTATTGCGGCACCAGCGTAATGCCGAGGCCGGCAAGCGCCGCCTTGCGCAGCGCCAACGCGGTGTTGGAGAAGAAAGAGCCGCGCACTTTCGCCGTCACCGGACCCTTCGGTCCCTCGAAACGCCAGATACTGTCATTTTCTGTGCCTTCGAGGTGCAGCAGGCATTCGTGGCCGGAAAGATCGGCCGGCGTCTGCGGCCGTCCGGCGCGCGCGAGATATTCGGGCGATGCGCACACCGACCAATCCATGACCGCAATTTCTTGCTCGACCATGGCCGAGCGGCTCGGCGTCGAAAAGCACAGCACCATGTCGAGGCCGCGTTCGGCGAATTTGTACGAGCCGCGATACGGCGTGTTGTCGAGCATCAGGGATATCTGCAGCCGCGGTTGCTGCTTGGCGAAGGCAATGACTGCGTCCGATAGATGGGCCGCGCCGAAGGATTTCGGCGCCAGTACTTTCAACATGCCGATCGGCTCAAGCCGCGTGCGCAGAATGCCGCGCTCGCTGCTCTCGATGTCGCGGAACACCTTTTCGCAAAATTCGAGATAGGCCCTGCCCTCGTCGGTCAGGCTGAGCGAACGCGTCGAGCGATTGAGCAGGCGCACGCCGAGCCGCGTCTCGAGTTCGCCGACGTGACGCGAGATCAGCGCGCGCGACAGTCCGAGCTGGCTCGCGGCGATCGTGAAAGAGCCGGCGCGGACGACGCGCACGAAGCTTTCCATGGTGCGGAAGCGGTCCATCCGTGCCTCGAGATTGTCAAATTTAACGCAACAATATCGTGCGCATTTAGTGGCTTATGTGCGCTAATGTCAAAGCCTATAGTCTGTCAAAGACACGACGCAGCGACTACGGTCGCGGACAACCAAGATGGCGACGGGGACCAACCCGCGCTTATTCAGGGAGGATTTCCGCCTTGCGGCCACACGGGCCCGCAGCGGCGCAATTTGAAATATGACAGACAATTCCAAGAAAGCGTCCGCCCCGAAACAGGCCGATATCGGCTCGCTCGACCGTCCGGTGCCCGCGGGCGTCAATACCGCGGCCTTCGGCAGCGACGTCGTCGCCGACGCGCTGCGCGCGCTCGACATCCCCTATATCGCGCTCAATCCCGGTGCCAGCTATCGCGGCCTGCACGACAGCCTCGTCAACTATCTCGGCAATTCGTCACCGCAAATGTTGCTGTGCCTGCACGAGGAAGCCGCGATCGCGATTGCTCAGGGCTATGCCAAGGTCACCGACAAGGCGATGGCGGCAGTGGTCCATTCCAACGTCGGCCTGATGCACGCCACCATGGCGATCTTCAATGCCTGGTGCGACCGCATGCCGATGGTCGTCCTCGGGGCCACCGGTCCCGTGGACGCTGTGAAGCGACGGCCATGGATTGATTGGATCCATACGTCACGTGACCAAGGCGGACTGGTGCGTGGCTATACGAAGTGGGACGACCAGCCGGCCTCGCCCGTCGCCGCGCGTGAAGCCGTGCTGCGCGCCAACTGGATCGCCAACACTGCGCCGCGCGGCCCAACCTACGTCAATCTCGACGCCGAAATTCAGGAAATGAAGTTGCCTGATATCGTGGCGCCGATCGACGCCAAGCGCTACATGCCGCCGATGGAAAGCGCGGCGCCAGCGTCGATCATCGCGCAGGCGGCCGAGCTGCTGCGCAACGCCAAGACACCGGTCATTCTGTCCGGCCGCACCACACGCAACGTCGAAGCCTGGAAGGCGCGCATTGCGCTCGCCGAACGTCTCGGCGCGCGCGTCATTACCGACCAGAAGGTCGCGGCATCTTTCCCGACCGACCATCCGCTGCACGCCGGGGCGCCCGGCGGCACCGTGTTGGCGCCGGAAGCGCAGGACGCGATCCGCAACGCGGACGTGATCCTCAGCCTCGACTGGCTCGATCTCGCCGGCTGCTTCAAGAACGTCGGCAAGGTTCCGCCGAAGGTCGTGCAGGTCTCGGTCGATCACCGGCTGCACAATGGCTGGAGCATGGACTACCAAGGCCTGCCGCCCGTCGATGTGTTCATCGACTGCACACCCGAAGCCGCGGTGCCGGCCTTGCTTGAAGCGCTTGGCACAGGCGCGCCTCGTCCTGTGGCGGCTGACAAAAAGGAATTCCCCGTACCGTCCAGCGACGGCAAGCTGCT
>DASYCM010000082.1:0-9267 GCA_036500165.1 Pseudolabrys sp. | reverse complement strand
GTGCATGGCGCGGTCGGTGGCGGCCTTGCCCCTGAGCGTGCCGGTGGTCTTGAGCGGGAACATGACGTTCTCCAGCACCGTCATCCACGGCAGCAGCTGGTCGAACTCCTGAAACACCATGATACGGTCCGGGCCGGGCCGAGTAATCAACTCACCTTTCAACCGGATCTCGCCTTCGGTCGGCGCCAGATAGCCGCCGACGGCCTTGAGCAAAGTCGACTTGCCGCAACCGGACGGCCCGACGACGACAAAGCGGTCGCCCTGCAGAACCTTGAAGCCGACCCGGTACGTCGCCGTAACCAGATGCGCCTGCGTCTTGTACTGGATAGTGACGCCACAAACGTCCAGCAGAGGCTGGCCGGCGCCAGACTCGCTTCGCACACGATCACGCGCCACTGCCTGCTGCACGGCAGATTTCGATGCGAGTATTCTATCGCTCGCCATCCGATCGCTCCTCCCACTCAGTTCTTATTTTTTGGTCGAGCCTTCGGTATCTCCCTCGTGACGTCCAATAACAATTTGGACGGCTTCCATAAGCGTATCTATTGGTCTGCCTCAGCCGCGACGATCCGGCCCAAATGGGCAACGAATTCATTCATGACCTTGGAGTGCGGAACCGATTTATGGCGGATCAGCAAGGTTTTGACGTCGATGCGCGGCTTGAGCGGCCGCGCCACTAAGCCCGGCAATCCCATCGACGCGACCAGAAACGGCTCGACCAGCGCAACGCCGGCGCCATGACGGGCGAGCATGATGCCGGTCAGGGAGAGACTGACCTGCGCCGTAATGTTGGGCACGATTCCTGCGGCGGTGAGCGCGCGATCGACGTAACCGCGAAACAGCGCCTGCGGCAGATAAGTGATGATCGAAAAAGGCTCAAGGTCGCGCACCGCGACTTCCTTGCGGCGCGCGAGCGGGTGGTCCGAACGCATCACGCAGGCGATGGCGGCGCGCATCAGGGTTCGCGTCTCGACCTCGGAACTAACCACCGGATCGTAGGCTATGCCCAACTCCACCTCGCGATTGACGACGCGGTCCAGCACCTGCGGCGAGGTCAGCGATTGCAAGGCTACACGTACTTTCGGCCGGCCAGCGATGAAGGTTGCGACCGCTTTGGCCAGATAGCCATTGGCGATCGGAAATGAGGCGGCGATCGACAGCGTGCCAAGCCGGCCGCCGACCAGATCCTGCGTCAAGGCGTTGACGGCATCGACGCGGCTGAAAATCGTGGCGATTTCCGGGAATATTGCTTTCGCCTCTGGCGTCGGCTGCAGCCGGCCTGAGACTCGCGTGAACAGCTTCATGTTGAGCTGGCTCTCGCAATGTTTAAGCACTGCGCTGACCGCCGGCTGCGTGACATTGAGCGCGCGTGCGGCGCTCGTCACCGAGCCGGTCCGCATGATGGCGTGGAAGACTTCCATGTGCCGCAAATTCATCGCGTCGACACCGTCCTTTGCACGGCGTAGACATAAGCAGAGCTTATGGACCATGCCAAGCTCCTGATTGGACGGCCGCGGTACCCGCCGCCCATGCTGCCGCAAAAGAACAAGTGCGCAGTGAGGAAACGTGGAATGAAAGCGGATGGCGTAATCCGCGTCGGCTCCGGCGCGGGCACCTCGGACGACCGCATGGTCCCGGCGCTGGAATTGGCCGAACGCGGCGACATCGACTACCTGGTTTTCGAATGCCTGGCCGAACGCACGGTGTCGCGCGAAAATCTGTCGCGCAGCAAGAATCCTGAACAGGGCTATTCGCCATCGCTGCATGCACGGCTGCGCATGGTGCTGCCAGCTTGCGTAAAGAACGGCATCCGCATCGTCAGCAATATGGGCGCGGCCAACCCACTGGGCGGGGCGCGTGCGACACGCAAGGAAGCGAAAGACCTCGGACTCGGCGATATTCCGGTCGCGGTCGTGCTGGGCGACGACGTGTCGAACCTGGTCAAAAGCCGCGGCGATCTGACAATGATCGAGAACGGCGAGCCGCTGGAATCGATCCTGCCCAAGATGATTTCCGCCAATGCCTACCTCGGCGCCGACGTGATGTGCGAAGCGCTCAACACCGGCGCGCCAATTGTTCTGTCAGGACGCGTGGCGGATCCGTCGCTGTTTCTTGCGCCGATGATGCACGAATTTGGCTGGACCACCGACGATTTGCCGAAGATCGCGCAGGGCACCGCAGCGGGACATCTGCTCGAATGCACGGCGTCGGTAACCGGCGGCTGTTTTGGCTGGCCCGGCAAGAAGGACGTGCCTGATTTGGCGAATAACGGCTTTCCATTTGCCGACGTAAAAGCCGATGGCTCGATCGTCATCAGTAAGACGCCAGGTACGGGCGGCCGTCTCGACGTCATGACCTGCACCGAGCAATTGATCTACGAAATCCACGATCCGACCGCCTATATCACGCCGGATTGCGTGCTCGACATCACCGGAATTTCGCTCGAGCAGGAGGCATCCGACCGCGTCCGCGTTTCTGGCGCGCGCGCGAAGCCCGCGACGCCGACCTACAAGGTCAATGTCGGCTACACCGACGGCTATATCGGCGAAGGCGAAGTCTCGTATGGCGGCATTGACGCTGTTGCCCGCGCCACGTGGGCCGCCGAGATCGTCAAGGAGCGCCTGAAGCGGCAAGGCTTCAAATATGACGACTTCCGCGTCGACCTGATCGGCATGTCGAGCCTGCACGGCCAGCCTGATATCCGACCCGAACCTTACGAAGTGCGGCTGCGGATGGCGGGGCGCACCTACGACCGCAAGGCCGCGCACGCGATCGGCTTCGAGGTCCGCGCACTGCACATGCATGGGCCCGGCGGAGCCGGCGGCGCTATCGAGCCACGGGTACGCGACGTGCTGGCGGTGAAGTCAGTTCTGCTGCCGAAGAATCTCATCAATGCCCAAATATTGGTGGAGGGCACCCTATGAGCGTCCGCGTCTACGATCTCGCACATTCGCGCGCCGGTGATAAAGGCAACACCTCGAATATCTCGGTGATTTGCTACGACGCCAAACATTGGGAATTCATCGAGCGCGAGCTGACGACCGAACGAGTCGCCGAGGCGTTCAAACATATCGCTAAAGGGCCGATTAAACGGCATCCACTGCGCAATCTGAAGGCCTTCAATTTCGTCATTGAAAATGCGCTCGGCGGCGGTGTTACCGTCTCGCTGGCGCAGGATATTCATGGCAAGAGCTACAGCAATGTCATGCTGGCGATCGAATTGCCGGACCCCAAGTAAGGAGCGACGACGTGAAGGCGAGTGAAATAGTCCGCAATATCGTGAAAGAGAAGCTGGCGCGGGACGAGGTCGTCGCCTCGATGACCATCCGCCTGACGCGTGGCGTCGAGATCGCGCGCATGGCCAAGACCGCCGGTTTTGACATGATTTATGTTGACCTCGAGCACTCGACTATGACGCTCGACATGACCGGACAGATTTGCCTTGCGGCGCTGGGCTGCGGCGTGGCGCCCATGGTGCGCGTGCCGGCCAATACGCCCGAATATATCCAGCGCGTGCTGGACGGCGGTGCGCTCGGCATCGTTGCACCGGGCATCAGCTCGGCCGCGGAAGCCCGCGAAGTGGTCAAGGCCGTGAAGTTCGCGCCGCAAGGCGAGCGTGGGGCTGGCGGTGCCCTGCCCCATCTCGAATATCGCTCGTTCCCGACCGCCGAGGCCAACGCTGCGGTCAACGACGCCACCATGGTAATCGTACAGTTCGAATCCGCCGAAGCGCTCGACAAAGCCGACGAGATCGCCGGGGTCGAAGGCGTCGACATGGTGCTGCTCGGCGTCAACGACATGCTGTCGAGCATGGGGCTTGCTGGCCAGCACGAGCACCCGAAAGTGCGCGACGCCTACGCGCGCACCATCGCGGCCTGCCGCAAGCACGGCAAACACGTCGGCGTCGGCGGATTGTCGACCAAGCCGAAGTTGGCGGCAGAGTTCATCGCCATGGGCGCACGCATGGTCTCGACCGGGACCGACATCCAATTCCTGCAAGCGGCGATGAACGAAAAGGCGAAGCAGGTGCACGATATGAGCAAGGCGTAATGGCGGAGGGTCAGCAAATTCTTGGCGTCATGCCGACACCGCCGAACTTTGCGGTGCCAACTGGCGCCTGCGACTGCCATACACATGTCTTCGGAACGCCTAAGAAATTTCCACTGTCGCCGAAGCGGCTTTACACGCCCGGCCCAGCGTCGATCGAAAATCTGAACGATCTACACAAGGCGATCCATATCGACCGCGTCGTCGTCGTGCATCCCAGCCCCTATGGCGCCGACAATGCGGTGACCGTCGATGCCGTGCGCAAAATGGGTAATCGCGCGCGCGGCGTCGCGGTGATCGACGATGCCACCACCGATGCGATGCTCGACGATATGCATCAAGCCGGCATTCGCGGTGTGCGCGTGAACATTGAATCTTATGGTGAAAGCGATCCGGCCGTTGCCGAGCGAGCCATCCAGAAAGCCGCCGCACGCGTCGCGCGGCTTGGCTGGCATGTGCAGACTTATACGAACCTCGGCATCCTCGCGCCACTCAAGGCCACCATTCTCGGCCTCCCCGTGCCGCTGGTGGTCGATCACTTCGGCCGGCCGAAGGCCGAGCTAGGAGTGGACCAACCTGGCTTTGCCGAATTGTTGGCGTTGCTGCGCACCGGCAAAGTCTATGTGAAAGTCTCCGCGCCTTACCGCATCTCGCAATTGCCCGGCTATCCCGACGCCGCGCCGATCGCATGCGCGATGATCGAGGCCAATCCAGATCGTATTGTCTGGGGTACCGACTGGCCGCATCCCGGTGCGGCCAAGCGCGATCCCGCCACAGTCGAGCCGTTCCGCCCCGAAGATAATGGCGCGGCACTCAATCGCCTCGCCTCATGGACCAAAGACAGCAAGGAGCTTGCGAAGATCCTCGTCGACAATCCGGCGCGGCTTTATCAGTTTTAAGAAACTAAAAAAGCAGGGAGGACGTCATGTGGAAGAAGTTCGCGACGGGCGCGCTGATCGCGGCCGCCATCGCCGCTAGCGCACACGCAGAAGTCGCCGAAGTTCGCATGTCGAAGCAGTTCGGCCTGCCCTATCTGCCGATGATCGTGATCGAGGCTCAAGGCCTGATCGAAAAGAACGCCAAGGCGGCCGGCCTTGGTGACGTCAAAACTACATGGACGCAACGCGTCGGCCCGGCGGCGGACATGGATGCTCTGCTCGCGGGCCAGGCCGATTTCATCGGCCCGGGCGCCACCACGCTCGCAACGATTTGGGAGAAGACCGTCGGCACACCGCAGGAAGTGCGCGCGCTCATAGCCATGCAGTCGATGCCCTTTGTGCTTGTGACGCGCAATCCGAACGTGAAGACGATCAAGGACTTCACCGACAAGGACAAAATCGCGGTACCGGCCGTGAAGCTATCGGGCCATGCGCTCACACTGCAAATGGCAGCATCCCAGACCTGGGGCTTCGAGCACTACGACAAGCTCGATTCGATGACCATCACGCTGTCCCATGCGGACGCGGCATCGGCCGTGATGGGCGGTGGCTCCGAGGTCAATTCGCATTTCGCCAGTTCACCGTTTTATTACTACGAATTGGCGAAGCCCGGCATCCATCAGGTGCTCAAATCGTATGACGTTGTCGGCGGCAAGCACACCAATGGCGTGCTGATCGCGACCAAGAAATTCCACGACGCCAATCCTAAAATCTGCGCGGTGGTGATCGCGGCCTTCAACGAGGCTAACACCTACATCAAGGCGAACCCGCGCGAGGCTGCGCAAATTTATCTCACCGTAACGAAGGACAAGAACTCGCTCGATGCGCTGGAGAAAATGGTGGCCGACCCAGATGTCGAATACACGACGACGCCGGTCAACGTGATGAAGTTCATCGACTTCATGCACAAGGTCGGGCGCCTGAAGAAAAAGCCGGAGACGTGGAAGGACATGTTCTTCCCTGAAGCGTATGGCCTGAACGGAAGCTGAGGCAGCGATGACCGCGGTGAAAGAAGCCACCAAGCTCGAAGTGTCCAAGAACCAGCTATACGCCACGGCGGATGCGGCGGAAGTGTTCGGCCGCCGTCTGCTGCTGGCGCATGACCTTTCGGAAGAGGACGCCACCACCGTCGCACGTTGCCTGGTACGCGCCGATTTGCGCGGCGTCGATACCCACGGCTTGCAATATCTGCCGCATTATCTCGACCGCGTGCGGCGCGGCCTCATCAACGCGAAGCCTAAACTTAACGTTCAACGCGTCATGCCCAGCATCGGCGGTCTTGACGGCGATAACGGCTTCGGTTTCGTCGTCGCCACCAAGGCGATGGTGGAAGCAATTGATATGGCGCGTGAATTCGGCGTCGGCATCGTCAGCTGCCGCCGCAGCACACATTTCGGCATGGCGGCGAATTACGTCCTGCAGGCGATGGACGCCGGCTTAATCGGCTTGGTGTTCACCAATGCCTCGCCTGGCATGCCGCCCTGGGGCGGACGCGACCCGATCATCGGCACCTCGCCGATCGCCTGCGGCGCGCCGGCAGACAAGGAGACACCGTTCGACCTCGACATGTCGCCAGCCGCCGCGGCGCGCGGCAAAGTGCGGCGTGCGGCACGCCGCGGCGAGTCCATTCCACTCGGCTACGCGCTAGACAAAGACGGACGCGCCACTACCGATCCGAATGCCGCGCTTGACGGTGGCGTCATGCAGCCGATCGGCGGGCCCAAGGGCTCCGGTCTATCGATGATGATGGACGTGCTCTGTGGCGTATTCAGCGGCGCCGCCTGCGCCGGCGAGGTCGGCAATCAGTTCAAGGATTACGACCGGCCGCAGGATGTCGGGCATTTCGTCATGGCCGTAAAGCCCGACCTGTTCGTGTCAAAAGACGAATATCTCCGGCGCATGGACATGCTGGCTCAGCGTGTCCACGGCTGCCGCCGCGCCGAGGGCTTCGACGAGATTTTGATGCCGGGCGAACGCGAACGCCGTCTCGAGGCCGAGTATCGCCGCCGCGGCGTGCCGTATAATGTCAAGGAACTGGACGCGCTGCAGGCCGAAGCCGCCAAGGCCGGACTGCCACCGCTCCAGGTCTCGACCTCACTTCTCGCATAGGACTCGCATGAAACTTAGCGGCACCGACCTCGACATCGTTGTTACCGGCTTCCCAGGCAAATCCGTGTGCCACGGCGGCTTGGGCTGGAGCACCGTCGTGCTGCTGCGCGCGCACGGCCGCATTCTGGTGATCGACACCGGCGGCTTCAGCATGCGCACCATGCTGCTGAAGCGCTTCGCCGAGCGCGGGTTGAAACCTGCCGAGGTGACCGACCTGTTGCTGACGCATTCGCATCACGATCATTCGGTGAACTACCCGATGTTCCCCAACGCGCGCATCGTGATCGGTGCGCACGAGCTGGACTGGTCTCTGACCGTGCCGTGGGGCGAGACACCGGTGCCCGAACTTTATATGCGCGAGCTCAAGACTTATCCAAAGCTGTACACCGCCAAGGAAGGCGAGGAAGTTTTCCCGGGCATCACCGCGCATCTCGCGCCCGGCCATACTCCGGGCTGTCTGGTCTACGTGCTGCACTTGCCGGACAAGGACGTGATCTTCGCCGGGGACGCCGCCAAGAACCGCGCTGAGCTGGTCTCGGGCACCACTGACATGACCTACGACGCTGCGGTCAGCAAAGCCTCGATCGCCAAGATTTGGGAACTGTGGCGCAAGCGGCCAGGCAGCATCATGGTGCCGGGCCACGATATGCCGATGGTGATCGAAAACGGCACTCCCACATTCATCGGCGAACGCGAAGCGGCGATCGTTGCTTGGTACGGTGACGACATGGAGACGACGACGTTGTTCAAGCTGACGGTGTAAACTTCGGAGGCAGCATGCCGCGGGACATCGAGACGCTGATCGTGGTGCCGGAGAACAACACCACGATGGAGCCGGAAATTTCCGCGCTCTGCCCGTCTTTGGCGCCAATTCCCGTGGCGCGCGTCAAGCGCCCGGCCCGCACATTGCTGCTGGAAGACCTGCCCGCCTACGCCGAAGCAACGATCGACGCGATCGCACCTTTCGCAGACCGGCAATTCGATCTGGTGATCTATGGCTGCACAGCCGCCGGATTTCTCGGCGGACCTGAAGGCAATGCGCGCATGGTCGAGCGCCTGCGCGAGCGTACGGGCGCGACCGTCGTCAGCACCGCGGGTGCGATGATCGACGCGCTGCACAGCGCCGGGGTTTCGGAGACTGCGGTAGTGACACCCTATCTCACGCCGGTGAACGACGGCCTGCGCCACTATCTGGAATCGTCAGGCGTGCACGTCGAAGTGCTGAACTCATTCTTCTGCAAGACCACGGCCGAACTTGGCGCGATCACGCAGGAACAAGTACTCGAACTCGCCCTGCAAACCATCACGCCGCACAGCAAGAGCCTGTTCGTCGCCTGCTCGCAATTGCCGACGATCAATGTCGTAACGCAACTGCGCGCCAAGCTCGGCATTCCGGTGTGGTCGTCGATCCAGGCCACCGCCTGGGCCGGCGCCAAGGCGCTGACGGCACAAGGACTGCCGGTGGAATTGAAGACCGCCGCATAGGCGGTTTGACGGAGGAAATATGGACGACAAAACGAAGACGCCGAAGCACGATCCAGATGCCGGATGGGAGCCAGCCTTCAAGGCGCCGGATAACGCCTGCGACGCGCATTTCCACGTGTTCGGCGACGAGCGTTACGGCTACGGGAGCGACATTCGTTACAAGCCACCATACGAGCCAGTGGAAGATTACCTGAAGCTGGCGCGCCGCATCGGCTTCGTGCGCTACGTCTTCGTGCAGCCCAGCGCCTACGGCTTCGACAATTCCTGCATGCTGGATTCGATGCGCACCCTCGATCCCGCGGTGCGGCGCGGCATCATCGATCTCGACGAGAAGAACACCAGCGACAAAGAACTCGCCGACATGAACGCGCTCGGCGTGCGCGGCATCCGCGTCAACATCTCGCCGATCCGCAAGCCGGAAGCCGGCCTGGCGGACTCCATGCTGCCGCGCATCGCACGCCTGACCAAAATCTGCCAGGAACTCGGCTGGCATCTCGATTTCCTGACACCCGGCTGGCTGGTCATTGAGTTGATGCCGACGCTGCGCGAACTGCCGATCGAATATTCAGTCGCGCATATGGGCCTGTTCCCCGCCAAAGACGGGCCACAGCAGGCGGGCTTCCAGGAATTCCTCAGGCTGGTCGGCGACGGCTCCAAGCGCGTCTGGCCGAAGCTCACTGGCATCTAT
>DASYCM010000081.1:0-4990 GCA_036500165.1 Pseudolabrys sp. | reverse complement strand
CGGGCCACCGCACGATATCGCGAGACACTGGCGCGGCGACTGCAATTAACGTCCTTGGAGCAACAGACCTTCGCGCTCACCGGCCGTACGCTCGCGCGCTGGCGCATTGATGGGTCACGTTCGGTCCCGGCCACATTGCGGGCGTTATCCGCTTACGGACGCGTGGCGTCGGCGCAAGCGAACTATATGTACCTCGGTCAGCAGGGCGCGCCGGCGGCAACCCGTGTTGCCAAGGACGATGCCGGTGATGCGCAATATGTCGTTTCGAAAATGCACCTGCGCGAAGCTCACCGAGTCAGCAATGGCGACGAGGTACTGGTTGCGGTCATCGACTCTCAGATAGACACTAAGCATCCCGATCTTTCTGGTGTCTTCGCTGGCGAATATGACGCGATAGGCAATGGCGGCGCGCCGCATCTGCATGGCACCGGTATGGCGGGCGCGATTGCCTCGCACGTGAAGCTCCTTGGCGTTGCGCCGAATGTGAAGATACTCGCGGTGCGTGCTTTTGCCGGCGAAAATGAAAGTGCGGAAAGCACCACCTTCAGCCTTCTCAAAGCCGTCGATTGGTCGGCCGGCAAAGGTGCGCGCATCCTCAACATGAGTTTTGCCGGTCCCGCCGATCCGGCGCTTCGCACAATGCTGGCCAAGGCGAACGCGCGCGGCATCGTACTGATCGCCGCCGTCGGCAATGCCGGGCCGCGCTCGCCGCCACTTTATCCTGCGGCCGACCCGCAGGTGATCGGTGTGACCGCGACCGATGCCGACGATAACCTGCTGCCTCAGGCCAATCGCGGGCCGCAGGTCGCGATTGCCGCGCCGGGTGTCGATGTTCTCGCACCCGCGCCCGGCGGCAGCTATCAGATCACGTCGGGTACTTCTATTGCCGCCGCGCATGCAAGCGGCGTGGCGGCTCTGCTGTTGGCCCGTAAACCCAACATGACGCCAGCCGAGGTGCGGCGCGTGCTGGTCGGTACGGCACACAATATCGCCGGCAAGAAAACGGACACCGGAGCCGGCGTGATCGACGCCTATGACGCGATCAATTCGCTGCCGAAGTAGAGACGCATCATGCCAGACGAATTGCTGATCGAACACGTGTCGAGCAGCATTGTCGTGTTCCGGCTCAACCGGCCGCATATGCATAACGCGCTCGATCTTGCGGTTCGCAAGCAGCTTGCCGAGGCAGTCACGCGCTTTGCCGCCGATCCCGCTATTCGCTGTCTTGTTGTCACCGGTTCGGACAAGGCCTTCGCTTCTGGTGCAGACCTCAGCGAGATGGCCGAGGCGACGCCGGACGAAGTCAAAGAGCGCAACGTGCAACAATACTGGCGGGCAATCAGTGACTGTCCGAAGCCGCTGATCGCCGCGGTCGAGGGCTATGCGCTGGGCGGAGGACTCGAACTCGCGCTGTGTGCCGACATTATCGTCGCCGGTGACGGCGCGCGGCTGGGCCTGCCTGAAGTCAGAGTCGGCATCCTGCCTGGCGGTGGCGGCACGCAGCGGCTGGCGCGGCTTGTGGGTCTCAAGCGCGCGATGTTGCTGTTGATGACCGGCCGCATGTTCGGCGCGGCCGAAGCTTTGGCCATGGGCGTCATCAGCGAGATGACGCCTTCGGGGCAGGCGCTAACGCGCGCGTTGGAAATCGCCGCCGAGATCGCTGCCATGCCGCTCATTGCGATCGCACAGATCAAGCGGGTGGTGAATGAAGGCGTGAACCAGCCGCTCGATACCGCGCTCCTGTTGGAACAGCGTGCCTATGAGGCGCTCTACGCGACCACGGACCAGAAGGAAGGCATGCGCGCCTTCCTGGAAAAGCGGAAGCCGAAGTTCGAGGGGAAATAGGGAAAAATGGTCGGGGCGGCGGGATTTGAACCCACGACCTCTTGTCTCCCAGACAAGCGCGCTAACCGGGCTGCGCCACGCCCCGACGGGCCGATACGTATCATAAAGCAGGCCTAAGTCACCCGTTTATTCAACGGCTGTTGATTGGCCTACGGCCGAGGTAAGGCCATGGAATTATGTAGATTTTAGACGGTATGCCGGGCCCGGGCGGGCTCATAGGCGTGCTCGCCCGCAGGTGTCTGCGACGGCACCAGCGCGGGGGCTTCGATGGATGAGCCGTCCGGCGCCTGCCGCAAAGCACCCTTGAGCCACTGCAGCACGAATTTGGCCCATCGTTCCGCGGTCCGGATAGGGCCTTGGTCGATCGAGAACGACTTCAGGCTGTAGGCCTTGTTGACGGACCAGGCGTCGTAAGCGCGCTTGATCGGATCGTCGTAGAACGATGCGACCTTCCCGGCGTTCATGCCGGGCGTTGAGAGCCATTGCGGGATGTGAACGTTGCAAAGGCGTTCGACGTCCATCAGCGCCTTGCCGGCGCCAGTGCCGGCAGCCGGGCAAGAGGTCGCAAATGCGTCGCCGACCAATACGATGCCCGACTGGCGATAGCCTTCGCTGACGTAAAGATCGACAGGCCGGATTTTGACAAAGCCATCGACCTCGAACGGCCCGGTCAGCTTCTCCAACTTCGGGATCATCGCCAGCATGGTCTGCTTCGGTGCGTCACGAAACTGGGCCAGCCACGGATCGCGCATATCGCGATAGACGAACAGATTGGCGCGCGTCGACGTGCCGATCGGAAACAACGTGAGATAAGCCATCCGCGACGAAGAGTTCTCGGGGAAATAAGTGAGCGCCGAGAAATCGAACGGGGCGGGGCCCGCCGCTTTTAGATCGAAGCCGATAGAAATGGAGTGCGTCTCGCTCAGGATCTTGCGTTCGATGCCGAGCTGATGGCGCAGGCCGATGTTGAGCCCATTGGCCAAGACGACAAGCCGCGCCGAAATCTGTTCGCCATTCGACAGCGTGACCGTCTGCCGCTCGTCGCTGGTTTTAAGCGATGTCACCTTGGATGCGATGAAGGCTGCCGGCGGCACCTCGCTACGAACGGTGTTGACGAGCGTGTCGTACATGATGCCGCATTGGGCACCTTTAAGCTTTTCGACCAGATGCCCGAAGCGCGCGACCCAAAGACTTCGATTGCGCGTAGCGACCGATAGCACCGCATCGGCGAGGCCGGTTTTCTTGAGAATTTCGATCTGGCTCTGGTCGAGTTTTTCGCAGCGGAAGTCGGGTGGATAAACCGTATGCGGGTCGACAAGCACCACATCGTAGCCTGCGCGCGAAAGCATTGCGGCGGCAGTAGAGCCAGCAATACCGGCCCCGGCGATGAGGATGTCAGCTTGACGCATGTGCGACATTTAAGCGCAATTCTTTCACAAGGTGTTACGCCAATCACCGAAACCCAACAGCAACTAAAATTTAATATTAACCGTTCGTTGCCTCCTTTAGGGAAACGGTGTGTTCGAGCGAGTTAAAACTTTATCCACCCAACACATCAGTTCTTTGCGGTTTCATGTTGCTGTTCACGGTTCTTGCGGTGCTGCTGCGTATGTTAACCGCACCGAACCCGTGAATTGACAGGCGACCATGACCCAGACGATGCGAGCGGCTTTAGAACGCGATGTTGATGCGCGCGTAGCTGGTCGCGAATTCGCGGCGCCTATCGTGGCTTTGCGTCCGGATATCCAGCTTTCGCTGCACGGCGACTTTGCCGAAGTCGAAGCCGAATGGCGCGCCTTCGAGGCGCAGGCCGACTGCACGGCGTTTCAGAGCTTCGACTGGCTGTCGGCTTGGCAACGTCATATCGGTGCGGGCGAGGGCAGGCAGCCGGCCGTCGTCATCGGCCGGCAGAACGGCCAGACGCTATTCATCCTGCCGCTGATGCTGTCCGCGGGCGCACTGCGCCGCGTTGAATGGCTCGGTGAGTTTCTTGTCAATGCCGGCGCACCCGTGTTGACGCGCGATTTCGCCAAGCGCGTCAGCGCTGCACAATTCAAGGCACTGTGGAGCGAGATCGAACGGCTCCTGCGCGAACGCCTCAAGCACGATCTTCTCGATCTCGGCAAAATCACCGAGACGGTAGGCGCGCAGGCCAACCCGATGCTTGCTTTGGCCCTGACACGGCACGCGAACGACTCCTATCTAGTGCGGCTGACTGGCACCTGGGACGAATTTTACGCCGCCAAGCGCTCCTCGTCGTGGCGTAAGACCGACAAGAAGAAGCGCAACAAGCTCGCCAAGTTCGGTGACGTGCAGTTCACGACCGTGACCGAGCGCGTGGATATCGAGCACACCATCGACGCGCTCATTGCGCAGAAGAAAGATTCCTACGCCAGCCTCGGTGTCGCCAATATGTTCGAATGGCCGGGCTATCGCGATTTCTATATCGACATGGCGTCGGATCCAAAGCGTCATGACTTGGTGCACGTGAGCAACGTCAGCGTCGGCGGCGAGATTGTTGCCGCCAGCTTCGGCCTGACCATGCACGGCAACTACGACTACGTGCTCGCCGGCTACAGCATGGGCGAGATGGGTGCCTGCAGTCCGGGAACGGTGCATCTTCAGGAGTTGATGAAGCTGTTTCTCGAGCGTGGCTTTACGACCTTCGACTTCAATATCGGCGACGAGCCCTATAAACGCGAATGGTTCGACGTCGAAGCCAAGATGTATGACTATGTCGCACCGGCCTCGCTACGTGGCTTTGCGGCTGCAAGCCTGATGCGCCTGACGCGCGCAGCCAAACGTTTCATCAAGCGTAATCCGGCCATCTGGCCGGTGATCCGTAAGGCCCGTTCGTTGATCGGGTCGCTGCGATGACCATGCCTGCAACTTTTGGCAAGATGTCGCTCGGCAGCCGCCTGATGGGCGGGCTGTTCTCGACCTCTATGCTGCTGATGGCGGCGCGGGTGGTCGGACTTCTCGCCGGATTCGGCACGCAAATTCTGCTTGCGCGTCTATTGGAGCCGGAAGGCCTCGGCATTTTCTATTTTGCCACCAGCATCGCCTACGTGGTCAGCATGATCGCAGCCTTCGGCTATCCGGTGATCGCGGTGCGTTTCATCTCTCGCTATCGCACGCGTGGCAA
>DASYCM010000080.1:0-10925 GCA_036500165.1 Pseudolabrys sp. | reverse complement strand
CGCGCTTCGCGGCCTTACGACAAGGCCCGCGACGGTTTCGTGATGGGCGAGGGCGCCGGCGCCGTCGTGCTGGAAGAGCTCGAGCACGCCAAGGCGCGCGGCGCGAAAATTTACGCCGAATTGATAGGCTACGGCCTGTCGGGCGACGCCTATCACATCACCGCGCCGACACCGGATGGCGACGGCGCGTTTCGCTGCATGACGATGGCAGTCAAGCGCGCCGGCATCACCGCTGGCGACCTCGATTACATCAACGCCCACGGCACCTCGACGCCGCTCGGCGACGAGATCGAATTGGGCGCCGTGCAGCGCCTGGTCGGCAACGACGCGGCCCACATCTCGATGTCGTCGACCAAGTCCTGTATCGGCCATCTGCTCGGCGCCGCCGGCGCGGTAGAGGCGATCTTCTCGATCCTGGCGATCCGTGACGGTATCGCGCCGCCGACCATCAACCTCGACAATCCGTCGGTTGAAACCCCGATCGATCTGGTGCCGCACAAGGCGCGTGAGCGCGAGATCGACATCGCGCTGTCGAACTCGTTCGGTTTCGGCGGGACCAACGCATCGCTGATTTTCAAGCGTTTCGCGGACTGAGATTGCTTCCAGCTGCGCGGCCTTCCGTCGCCCCCCGTTTTCGCCATAATTCTCCCTAACCTGCGAAAACTTCTGATATTTTCCGATTCATGGCGCGCTGTGATCAACTGGAGTGGGTTTAACCGTGAGCAAGACTGGTTCCAATAAGACTTGCTTCAATAAGCCTCGGCTGATCGCGGGAGCGCGTGCTTGAATTCCAATCCGCCACCCAGCGACAACGGCCGCCCGTATAATAACGGGCCATTGCCGGTTCCGCCGCCGCCGCCCGGCAACAAGCTGCCGCGGTCACCGCGCGCCGCGCTGGAGCCCGAGCGGGTGCCGCCGCCATCGCGCCGCTCCAAACGCGTCCGTCATCCGCTGGTTGTTTTCGGGAACGCCGTGTTCACGTTCCTGGTCCTCATCACGCTTGTGATCGGCGGCGCCGCGTTTTTCGGCAAGCAGCGCTTCGATGCTCCCGGTCCGCTCGCCCAGGACAAGGTCGTCAATATTCCGCGCGGCCTCGGCAAGAAAGACGTTGCCGACTTGCTGGTGCGCGAAGGTGTCATAGATCAGCCTTGGGTCTTCGTCGGCGGTGTCATTGCGCTGAGTTCGCGCGGCGATATCAAATTCGGCGAATACCAGTTCCCCAAGAGCGCCAGCCTCGCCGACGTCGCCGAGATCATGATCGAGAACAAGGTCGTGCAGCACGCCTTCACGGTGGCGGAGGGGCTGACCTCCGAGCAAATCGTGGCGCGGCTTTTGGAAAACCAATCGCTGTCCGGCCAGATCAGGGAAATTCCGCGCGAAGGCACGCTGCTGCCCGAAACCTATCGCTTCACGCTCGGCATGCCGCGCGACCAGATCGTCCAGCGCATGCAACAGGCGCACAAGCGCGTGCTCCAGGAAGTCTGGGAGCACCGCATGCAGGACCTGCCGTACAAGACGCCTGAGCAACTCGTGACCATGGCCTCGATTGTCGAGAAGGAAACCGGCAAGCCGGAAGAACGCACGCGGGTCGCTGCGGTCTTCCTCAACCGCCTCAAGACCAAGATGCGGCTGCAATCCGATCCGACCATCATCTACGGGCTGACCGGCGGCAAAGGCGCGCTCGGCCGTCCGATCCTGCGCAGCGAGATCGATCAGGCGACGCCGTACAATACTTATGTGATCGATGGACTGCCGCCGGGGCCGATCGCAAATCCGGGCCGCGCCTCGCTCGAAGCCGCTGCCAATCCGGCGCGCACCAAGGAACTCTATTTCGTCGCCGACGGCACCGGCGGTCATGCCTTCGCCGACAGTTACGCCGAGCATCAGAAGAACGTTGCCAAGCTGCGTGTGCTCGAGCGTGGCGATGCGCCCGAACCCACGCCGCCGCCAACGCCAGCGCCGCCTGCGGCCAAGAAACGATAAATTCAACACCAGATTTCGAGCGGCCTTGTGACGGCAGGGTGCCGCCGCTAAGGTCCCCGCACTTTCCAATCCAGCAGACGAGAATGTAACGATGGCATTGTCGAGCATGACCGGCTTCGCTCGCAGCCACGGCGTCACGGGCGCCTATGCCTGGAGCTGGGAAATCAAGTCGGTCAACGCTAAAGGCCTCGACCTGCGTTTGCGCCTACCGCCCGGCTGGGATGCGGTCGAAGGTCCGGCGCGCAAGAATGGCACCGAGAAGCTGTCGCGCGGCACGGTCTACGCGAACCTCACCGTCGAGCGCAAAGGTGTGCAGCAGACGGTCAAGATCAACGAGTCCGTGCTCAGCGCGGTGCTCGCGACGCTGGACACACTCGACAGCCGGATTGTCGGCGCCGCGCGGCCGACACTCGACGGCATCCTCGCGCTCAAGGGCGTCATCGAGGTCACCGAAGAGGACGAGCGCGAGGAAGACCGCCTTACCACCGAGAAGGCCATCATCGCCGGCTTCGACAAATTATTGGCGGATCTCATCAAGATGCGAAACGACGAGGGCGCGGCGCTCGGCCGTATTCTGTCGGCCCGTCTCGACGAGATCGCCGCGCTCACTGCGCGAGCTGAAGCCAATCCCGGCCGCAAGGCGGAAGCGGTCAAGGCTCGACTTACCGAACAGGTCGCGACGTTGCTGTCCGCTTCGGCGCGCTTCGATTCAGACCGGCTGCATCAGGAAGCGATCCTCATCGCCAGCAAAGCCGATATCCGCGAGGAGCTCGACCGCCTGGTGTCGCACGTCGATCAGGCGCGCAAGATGCTGGCCGAGGGAGGGCCGGTGGGCCGGCGGCTCGATTTTCTATCGCAGGAACTCAACCGCGAATCGAATACGCTTACGGCCAAGTCCAATGACGTCGAGCTGACCAATATCGGTCTTTCGCTCAAGAGCACCGTCGAGCAATTCCGCGAGCAGGTACAGAATCTCGAATGAACGACGAACCCGGCATCACACGGCGCGGTATTATGCTGGTGCTGTCTTCGCCGTCCGGCGCCGGCAAGACGACGTTGACGCGCAACCTGCTGGAGCGCGAGAACATCGATTATCCGGGCAAGCTGACGCTGTCGATTTCGGCGACGACGCGGCAGAAGCGGCCGAGTGAGATCGAAGGGACGCATTATCACTTCGTGACGAAAGCGCGCTTCGAAGCCATGCGCGACCACAGCGAACTACTCGAATGGGCGGAGGTGCATGGCAATTATTACGGCACGCCGCGCGAACCCGTGGAGCAGGCGCTGTCGGAAGGTCGCGATGTGCTGTTCGACATCGACTGGCAGGGCACCCGTCAGCTCATCGAAAAGATGCGCGACGACGTTGTTACGGTCTTTGTCCTGCCGCCAACAGCGCAGGATCTCAAATCACGACTCATCCGTCGCGCCGAGGACAGCGATGAGGTGATAGCGCAACGCCTGCGCAATGCGGCGGAAGAGTTCCAGCACTGGAACGAATACGATTACATTCTCGTCAATCGCGACCTGCAAAAAAGCTTCGAGCGGTTACGCTCCATTCTGACCGCCGAACGCCTCAAGCGCGTGAAAATGCCGAACCTCAAGGATTTCGTCGGCGAACTGCTGGCGGAGCTTAAGGGCCTGACGCCTTAGCAACTGCCCGGCAATGGACGGGCATGAACGTGGCTAGCCAGCGTTCTTCAGCTTTTCGTATTCCAGCGCGAGCTTAACAAATCCCGCCACATCTATTTCCTCGGCCCGTGCCGTCGGTTCGATCCCGGCTTGCGCCAGCAAAGCCGCCGCATCGACCCCAAGCGACTTGAGGCTTTGCCGCAGCATCTTGCGGCGCTGGCCGAAGGCGGATTCGGTCACACGCTGAAGCAGCTTGCTGTTGCAGGCGAGGGGCGCCGCGCGGGGTACAAGGCGCACCACCGACGACGTCACGTTGGGTGGCGGCACGAACGCCGAGGGCGCCACGTCGAACATGATCTTCGTTTCGCAGCGCCAGTTCGACAGCACTGCGAGCCGCCCGTAGGCGTCATCGCCGACTTTGGCGACAATGCGCTCCGCGACTTCGCGCTGAAACATCAGCACCATCATGTCGTACCAGGGCGGCCACGGCTCGGCGGTCAGCCAGCCGATGAGCAGCGGCGTGGCAATGTTGTAGGGCAGATTGGCGACGATCCGCACGGGGCCGGGGCCCGCAAGCGTGCGTGCATCCATTGCTAGCGCATCGCCCGATACGATCTCCAGCCGTCCCGGATAATGTGCGGCGATGTCGGCCAGCGCGGCCAGCGCGCGTTCGTCACGCTCGATGGCGACGACGCGCGAAGCGCCAAGCGCCAGCAGCGCCCGCGTCAGCCCGCCGGGGCCGGGGCCAACTTCGACGACAGTGGCGCGGTCGAGCGGTTCGGCAATGCGCGCGATCCGCGCGGTCAGATTGAGATCGAGCAGGAAATTCTGGCCGAGCGATTTTTTGGCGGACAGCTCGTGCTTGCGGATGACCTCGCGCAGCGGCGGCAGGTCGTCGATCTGGCTCATGTTACTTTGCGCATAATATGATCTGAAAACCGCTTCCCAATTTCCGAGATCATGCGCGCTATTTCGCGAGCGCAGGTGCCAGCACCGTCGCCGTCAGCCGCGCGGCAAGCGTCAATGCCGCAACGAGGCTCGACGGATCGGCCTTGCCGGTGCCGGCGATATCGAACGCGGTGCCGTGGTCGGGCGAGGTGCGCACGAAGGGAAGGCCGAGCGTGACGTTGACGCCGTGATCGAACGCCAACGTCTTGATCGGGATCAGCGCCTGGTCGTGATACATGCCCATCGCGACGTCGTATCCGTTACGCGCGTGTTCATGGAACATGGTGTCGGCCGGCAACGGGCCGACGGCGTCGATGCCTTCCGCCTTCAGCCGCTCGACCGCCGGCGCGACAATGTCGCGATCCTCGATGCCAAGCGAGCCGTCCTCACCGGCGTGGGGGTTCAAGCCCGCAACGGCAATACGAGGGCTTGAGACGCCAAAGCGCGCAGTCAGATCGCGTGCGACGATGCGGCCGGTCTCGACAATCAGGTCGGTGGTGAGGACATCCATCACCTCGCGCAGCGGCAGATGAATGGTGACCGGCACCACGGCAAGTTCCGGCGACCACAGCATCATCACTGGATGCATTTCTCTGCCGGTAGCCTCGGCGGCAAGCCGCGCCAGGAATTCGGTGTGGCCCGGCTCGGCAAAGCCCGACCGGTACAGCACATTCTTGGCGATCGGATTGGTGACGACCGCGGCCGCTTGTCCTGACAGGACGTCGGTCACGGCGCGGCGGATCGACTCGATGGCGGCCGGTGCGCTGGTCGCGTCCGGCTTGCCGGGTTGGGCGGTGATGGTGAGCCCGAGCGGCACCACCGGCAGAGCACGTTCGAAGGCGGCGCTGGCGGTCGCAGGCGTTACTTCGACGAGCGGCACATCGAGCTTGAGGGCGCGTGCGCGCTGCGTCAGGAAATTCACATCGCCGATGACATAAAATGGCGGCAGTTCGAGTTCGACGCGGCGCGGCCACAGCGCCAGCGTCAGATCGGGACCGATCCCTGCCGGCTCGCCCAACGTCAGCGCAAGCGGCTTGGAAAGCGGCTGGCGAGCACGCGGGCTCATTTTTTATACTCGATCATCGCCTGTTTGCGGATTTCGTCCAAAAACTTCTTGCCCTCGGCTTCGAAGCGTTTGTTGAAGAGGTCTTCGCGCACCTCGCGCTTGACCGGCGAGTCCGACGTGCTTTCTTTCTTTTCGCACAGCGCGAACATTTGCAGGCCCTGGGGCGTCACTTCCGGCGTCGTCAGGCGGCCGACTTCCATGCCGCCCAAGAGGTCGCGCAATGGCGGCGGCAGATCGGCTGAATTGCGACGAACCGGTTCGCGCACGGCGACGTTGCGCAGCGCGCGCACCATCGGCAGGCCTTCATTGCAGGAGGTGAAGCGGCCGCGCAGGTTGTCCGCTTCGCGGCGCCGCGCATCCATGCCGCCTTCGCCTCGCTCTGCCACCAGCGTGATCGGATAGAGGGTGTACGTGTAGCCAACTTTGGTCTCGGCCTCGTTGCGGGCTTTCATCGCGTTGGCGATATCGGACTCGCCGATCTGCAGCGTCGAATTGAATTTGCCGCGCACCAGCTGATTCCAAACGAGCTCGGCGCGGATGCGCGCCTTGATGGCGCCGGGCGAAATACCCGACCGTTCCAGCATCTGCCCGAATTGCTGCGGCGTGATGCGCTGCCGCCGCGCCATGTTTTCGAAGGCGGCGTCGACTTCTGAATCGGCGGCCTCGAGGCCGTAAACCTTGCCCTTCGCGATTTTGATCCGGTCGTCGATCAGTTCGTTGATGACTTCCTGCCGCGAAGTGGGCTTGTGACTCGATGTCGCGATCAGCTTGCTGCGCTGCTGGATGTCCAGCTCCGTAATCGGCGATCCGTTGGCGACGACGACGACCTGCGCCGCCGCGGGCAAGACAAAAGCGGGAAAGGCCAAAACGGGCACGGCAAAAGACACGGCGAAAAGAGCGCCGCGGAGGAGGCGTGGGATCGGGCGAAGGGGCAAGCTCATTTCTGGCATCGCGATATCCATCGTAAGAAACGCCGACCGCCATCCCACCGCTTACGATCTGCGGCGGTCAGTTACTACTACCGGAGCTGCTGATCCCCTGACTGACCGTGGTGCCACCGAGGGTCCGCAGGCTCAACTGCAGCATAACCGTATGGTTGAGGACGGCAGTGCCGGTCCCGTAAGAATAGTTAGTGATGTAATTCAAGGCCAAGATGAGGCAATCGTCGATATAGCCAATGCCGATCATGTTGGACGTAAATTTGTTTTCACGTACGTCATAGAGCGCCGAAGCCCGCAGCAGCCAGTTGGCATCGAGCTTGACCGACCCGGTGCCAAGGAGGCCCTGGCGGCGGTCGTTGTAGCCGAGCAGGGGCTGGGCGGCGTAATCGCCGTAGAGCAGGCTGGTGCTCCAGCGGTTGAAGTTGGCGGCTACCTCGTACTCAGCGCGCTGCAGCGTGAAGTCGTCCTTGTCGAAGCGGAAGCGCGAGGTCAGCTTGTAGGTGTTGTTCGGCGCGTATGAAGCGCGGGCGACATAGTCCGAAGCGCGCGTGTCGAGGCCGCTATTGAGGCCGGTGTTGGTGGTCGACGCCTGCGCGAACGAGTTCTCGCCGAACAACTGGTAGGACTGGCCGAACAGCACGTTGACGAAGCCGCCCTGATTGAACTGGGCCGTGTACTGGGCGCCATAGTTGGCGCGGCCGCCGCCTTCGACGCGGTCGTAGCCGGAGAACTTGTCGACGCGGAACAGGTTGGAGTCGTCGAACACCAGCGTCTGCGCGTCTTCGTTTTGCCAGCGGTTGACCTGGGTCTCGTTCGGCCGTGCGATGATCTGGGCGATCGGCTCGATGGTCTGCGTACCCCAGGAGTGCGTGCTGATGAAGGGATAGCGGTACTCCAAGCCGATGGTCGGCATGGCGCGGACGAGGTTGTTGTCGCCGGTATTGATGAAGTTCGACACGCCGGGGTCATTGTTGACTTGCGAGGAGCTGGCGTCGACGCGCAGCTTGGCGAAGGGCGTGAATATCTGACCGTAGCTGTCGGTGATGCTGCGCTTCCACTCGGTTTCCGCCGAGAAACGGCTGTAGGTGCCGGGCACGCCGCGCAGCACGCAATCCGCCGACGTGCGCTGCGCGGAATCCGCGCTCAGGGCGCACTGGCCGGTGGTCTGCGCGAGCCGGGAAATGGCGTCGAAGTTCGCCTGCTGGCGGCTCAGGCTGGTGAAGTTGATGTTGTAGCCCAACTGGCCGCCGGCGATGGGATGATCGAAGATGTAGTTGTAATCGATGACCGGAGCGACGACCGGGATCTGCGACTGTATGTCGGCGGGCGAGAAGCCGAGGTAGTAGATCGCACGCGCGTCGAAGAAGCTGCGGTTGCCCTGACCCGTGATGTAAAGCTGCGAGTTGGCCGAGTTGGCGACAGCGGCAAACGGGTCCGTAAAGCGATAGGCCGACAGGCGCGGGTTGTAGTCGCGCAGGAACTGCTTGTCGCTCAGCACAACGCCGTCAAAACCCCATAGCCAGTTCTTGTTGATGGCGAACTGACCTGAGGTCTCCAAGCTGCCGCGGAAGTCGCGATAGCCGGGCGCGTCGACGCCGGGGGCCGGTTTGAAGTAATCCTTGTCCAGCTGCTTGATGCCGGCAGCGCGGATGTCGAACTGGCCGGTCTCGGTGCGCTGGCGGAATTCGCCTTGCAGCAGCGGGCCCTGCCGCGTCGTGATCACCGGCGAGAAGGTGACGTCGTAGTTCGGCGCCAGCGCCCAATAGTACGGGATTTCGAGCGACTGCCCGAAGATCGTGCTCGATCCAGGGGTCGGGATCAGGAAGCCGGTCTTGCGCTTGACGGTCGGATCTGGCGCCGAGAAATACGGCAGCCAGGCCAACGGCTGGCCGAAGAATTCGAGTTTGGCGTCCTCGAAGTAGATCATCTTCTCGGTCTGGTCGTGAATGATGCGTGCGGCCTTCACCTGCCAGAGCGGCGGCTTCTTCGGATTGTCCACGCACGGCTTACAGGCGGTGTAGACGCCGTCATGGAACACCGTGTAGTTGCCGTTCGAACGGTCGGCGCTGGTCGCCGCCATGCGGGTCTCGTCCGGCGTCTCAAGGCGCAATGAATCGACGAAGCCGTTGCGATAGTCGTCCGTCAGATCCATCACGTCGCCATAGGTGACGTTACCGGAGTCCTCGGTGAGGCGGACGTTGCCCTCGGCACGCAGGCGCTTGCTGGTCTGATCGTAGATGACGCGGTCGGCTTCGATGGTCGAGCCGCCGTAATAGATCTGCACGCCGCCGACGGCGGAGACCTTGTGATTGTTATAGTCGTAATTGATCTCGCGCGCCTGCACGAGCATCTGCTTGTCGCCGGATTTCTCGCGGTCGATGGCGATCTTCGATTTCGGCGGCTTCGGCGGTGCGGGCGGGAAGGCCAGTTCTTGGGCCGAGGCTTGTTGCAACGCGGCAGGCGCAAGCAAGCCGCCGCAAACCAGAAGGCTGAGGACAGCAGCAAGATGCATTACACCGCGGCGGTAGGGCCGGTGCTTATGGGGAGGAGCGCTTGGCAGCTCCGCCATCAACCGTCCTCCTGGTACAACAACGCTACGAATCCCGTCAGTCCCCCAACAAACACAGGTAACCAAGCCGCTGCCACAGGGTGCATCAGCTCGGCCTTGGCTAAGTCCTCGGTTACCTTGGACAAAACATAAAGCAGAAACCCGGAGGCCATGCCACTTAAAACCATCTTTTGTACCCCGCCGAAGCGGAAGAAACGTAAACTTACAGCCGCGGCAAGGAAAACCATGGCGGCCAGCAAAAAGGGTCGGGATAGAAGCTTCTGGAATTGCAACCTATAGCCTGCAGCGCCAAGTCCTGCGTGTTCCGCGATCTCGATATACGATGGCAATTCCCAAAATGGGACTGTTTCAGGCGTGGCAAAGCTTTCGCGAACCTGTTCCGGCGTCAGCGAGGTCTTGAGCGAAAACTTGGCATGGTCGGCCGGTAGTACGCCGAGCTCGTAGACCCGGGCGTCAAAGAGCTGCCAGACGCCGGGTTCAAGGGCCGCCGCCCGGGCGTCGATCCGCTGCTTGAAGTGCCCGTCATTGTCGAACGTGAACACCGTGACACCGTTGAGCGAGACACCCTGGTCGCGGCTCGACTTGGCGCCGATGATGGCCTGGCCTTCGTTCGAGCGCTGGTTGACCCAGAAATTGGCGGTCGTACCGCCGAGCCCGGGAGCGGTCTGATTGAACAGTTCGGCCTCGAAGCGCTTGGACTGCTCCTGAAGGATAGCCGAAACCGGATTGTAGACCGTGGTGGCGAATATCCCGATCAGGAACGCCACCACCAAAGCCGGCGAGACGAATTGCCAGGCCGACATGCCGGCCGCGCGCGCCACCACCAGTTCGAGGCGGCGCGACAGATTGAGGTAGCAGGACATCGCGCCGATCAGCACGCAGAACGGCATGATGCGCTCGGTCACCTGCGGCACGCGGTAGAACGACGTCTTGGCGACCAGAAGCGCCGACACGTTTGGAATATCGGAGGCGCGGCGCATCATCTCGATGTAGTCGATCAGCGCGACCAGAACGAAAATGCCGGCGAATACCATCAGTACCGCGCTGAGAAAGCGCAGTCCGAAGTATCGTGCCAGTGTTCCGCCCAAAACTTGCATCGTGTTACTTCATGGCCCTGTTACTTCATGACCACGGCGAGACGCTGCGTGATGCGATCGGTCAGGGTGGAGACCCAGTTCATCAGGAAGGCCGGCGGCTCGATGATGACGCCGGTGCGAATGACAAATAGTCCGCCGCCAATTGCCGCGATCACTGCGATGTATTGCAGCACGAGCATGATCGGCACCGTCGCGCCGAAGACGGTGGACATGAACCCGATCAGCCGCAGCAGACCGACGCCGGAAACCGCGCCGATCATCGACCACGTACGGCCTTGCCGTGTCGTTCGCGGCGCCCCGAGATAAGCAAAGGCGATCACCACGAAAGCGATCGGATAAAGCGGCGCCATCAGCCGGTCGTGCAATTCGGCGCGGAATGGCCCCGGCTGTTCGATCAGGAAGGGATCTTTCGGATCGGGGAACACGAGCTGCCACAAATAGCGCTCGCGGATCGAATATTTCACCGCTTGCGGCCCGCTGGAGAACTGCGACAGATCGAACGCGTTGCGATCGAATTTCACCATCGCCGGATCGCGGTCGTTGGCTTGCTGGCGCTGCAAGACACCGTTCTGCAATATCAGGAAGGTGCCGTTGTCGTTGTCCAGGAGTTCGCCCGTCTCCGCGACGACCGTAATGCGCTCGGCCGGATTTCGCCGGTCGTCCAGAAATATTCCGAGCAACTGGCCGTTGGT
>DASYCM010000079.1:0-9615 GCA_036500165.1 Pseudolabrys sp. | reverse complement strand
CTTGGCCACCACTCCAATTCATAGCTCTCGGGATAGTTCGACATTCGCGATGCCTAACTTGAAACGAAGTGAGAATAAGTCCGTTTATAGCGGTGCCTTCTTCGTGGCGCTGTCGATCGAGTTCACGCCCGGTTTTTCCGGCAGCGGGATGAATTCGATCTCGTCGCCGGGCACTTTGTCGAAATGGCCGGCTTTCCAGTCCGCCTTGGCCTGTTCGATGCGCTCCTTGCGCGACGACACAAAATTCCACCAGATGTGGCGCGGCCCGTCCATTGGCGCGCCGCCAACGATGACAAAATGCGTGTCGGTCGCAGCCGTGATGGTGATGCGATCGCCGCGCTTGAACACCAGCAGACGTCCGGACTCGAACTTGTCGCCCGCGATGTCGACGGCCCCCTTGATCACATAAATCGCGCGCTCATCGTGGTCGGCGTCGAGCGGCAGGCTCGCGCCGGCGGACAGATGCACGTCGCCGAAGATGGTTTCATGCACCGTCGGCACAGGAGATTTCTCACCGTAAAGCGAACCGACCATGACGCGGACGGATTTGCCCGTATCGGCGACCATCGGAAATTCACGGGTCGCATGGTGCGCAAAACCCGGCTCCATTTCCTCCTTCGCGGCGGGCAAGCCGACCCACAACTGCAGGCCGTGGATGGGGCTGCCGGTGGTGCGCAATTCCGGCCCCGTCCGTTCCGAATGAACGATGCCTTTGCCGGCCGTCATCCAGTTCACCTCGCCGGGCTTGATCGGTGCCGCTGAGCCGAGGCTGTCGCGGTGCATGATTTCGCCGTCGAACAGGTAGGTGACGGTCGCGAGCCCGATATGCGGATGAGGACGAACGTCGAGGCCGGCCCCGGCCTTGAATTCCGCCGGGCCGAAGTGATCGAAGAAAATGAAAGGCCCGACCATGCGCGTCTGGATCGAGGGAAGGGCGCGCCGCACGGCAAAGCCGTCGCCGAGGTCGACCGTGCGCGGCACGATGACATGCGCGAGTGCCTCGCAACTGAACTTGTCGCCCGCTTCAGGGTCTTTGCCGGGGAAAAAACTCATCGCCCATCTCCTTCTGCTCTGTGCGGCAGCCGCGCGCCGGCTGCCGCACAGATAGACAACAATTGCGTTTATCCAATGGTCGCGGATTAGCCTTTCAGGCTTGGCATCAGCTTCACGGCCGTGCCGTTATCGATCGCCGCGAGATCGGCCGCAGTGAAATTCCATGCGGCAATGCCGGCGTTGACCTCCGCGCCGTCGCGGTATGGAAAATCGGTGCCGTAGAGCATGTGCGAGCTGTCGACGATCTGCGACAGACCATAAAGCTGCGCCTTGGTATTGCCCTGCGCCAGCTCGTAATAGAATTTCTTGAATTCCGGCATCGGGCCGTCCGGCAGGAAGGGGTGCTTCTGTACCTTCTGCTGCGTGATGAAACGCTGCGTGAGGAATGGCAGCACGCCGCCCGAGTGCGAGAAGATCCAGCGGATATCAGGGAATTTTTGTGACGTTCCAGTGAATACGAGATGCGCAATGGTGCGCGTCGAGTCCGTTGCGTATTCGATCGATCCAGGCGGTATGCCCGGCACAACGTCGCCGCAGCAATTCGCCGCGAGAGGATGGACATAGATGACCGCCTTGCGGCGGTTGAGCTCTTCCCAAACCGGCGCGAACGATGGATCGCCGAGATATTTCCCGTTGTAGCTTGTCAGCAGCCCGAGGCCGTCCGCCTTCAGCGTATCGAAGGCGTATTCGATCTCCTTGAGGCTGCCTTCGACATCGAGCGGTGTGATGGTCGCGAACAGGCCGAAGCGGCCCGGATGGTCCTTGACCAGCTTCGCGCCGTATTCGTTGATGACGCGCGACATCTTGCGGGATTCCGCCGCGTCGCCAAACCAGGTGCCGGGCTGAATCTGCGAGAGCATGGCGGTCTGAATGCCGCTCTTGCCCATCTCGTCGAGCGAGGCCTGCACCGACCACTTGATCGCCGGGAACTTGTTCTTCGCGAGATACTCCGCGTGCGCCGGCGGCACCATGTGGTGGTGAACGTCGATGCGGGCGGCTTTGGCGGGAGTTTGGGCCAGCGTCGCACCCGGCGGCAGAGCCGTTGCCGCTGCGGCGCTGACGGCCGAGGCTAGAAATCCACGCCGGCTTAACCCGCCGGGCTCATCGCAGCATGCGCAGCCGCGCAGCAAACGTCGCTTCGCATCGATCATGAAAGTCTCCCGGTATCCCGCCTTATCGTCGCGGGTTGATGGCACTCTAGCGTGGCCGGAAGCTATCCGCTCGTTCGTTTACGAGTTGCTAACCATAGAGGTGCGCCGGGTGGTATCTCCAAGCATTATAAGATGCATTGCCTTTAAGCTTAAGGCGGTCTTTACGGCGCGCATGGCTCATTGGGTCGATACCTGAATAGGTAGACGAGCCGGACCAGAATGGGACTAGTTGCGCGCGCTTTCACGCGCCGAAATCTCTTTGCGATCGCCGCCGGCGTTTTTCTCGTCGGCGCGCCACTGATCGCATTCGATTTCTGGCTCGGCGGAGTTATTGACCGGCAAGGCCAGGCAGAGGTCGATGCTTCGGCCAAACGGGCTATTGGGCTCGCCGAATCCCGTACGGCCACAGTCATCGCAGCGCTCGACAGTCTGGCCGCCCGCGACGTCGACTCATGTGACCCTGCGCATATTGAAGCCATGCGAACCGCGCTATTCGAGGTCATTCCGATAAAGGAAATCTCGCTCATCGGTCCGGACGGGAAGACGATCTGTAGCGACCTGGGCTTGCCGCCGGGCGAGCGTCAGACCATCGCATCCGAGCCAGTAACCGGAGTGTCCGGCTACACGCTTGACGTCATTCATATCGTCAATGGCGCGCGGATGGTGCGCTTTCGCCGCATCGTGGGTGACGGTCCAAATGAGATTGCCGCGCTCGTGCCGGCGAGTCTTTTTATTCCGCACGTGACATCGCAAGGTCTGCGCTTTATCGCCAATGTGCACATCGATACGCCAGGGGGAGTGTCGCTCATCAAGGATGCGGCCCATGCCGACGCTCTTCCCGACGATCTGATCACCGGCAAGGCGAAGTCCGAAAAGTATGGATTGTCGGTCGAGATCGCGATTTCGCGCGCACGTGCGACCGCCAATAGCGAGGACCTCAAGTGGCTCGAACTGTTCGCGACCGGCGGCGTCGTGATGATCGTGCTGGCATTCGCCTTCCTGATGCCGCGCGGCGTCGCGAACAATCCGGTGGCAGAGCTACAACGCGCACTCAAGGCAGGGGAGCTTGTGCCGTACTACCAGCCGGTGGTCGATATCCGCTCCGGACAGTTGCGCGGCGCCGAGGTGCTGGTGCGGTGGCGCAAGCCCGACGGCACTCTGGTCATGCCGGGCTCGTTCATCCCGCTTGCGGAATCCAGTGGCTTGATCCTCGAGATGACCCGCGACCTGATGCGCCGTGCCTGCGCCGAGGCTGGTCCGGCCCTTGGCCTTCGCCCGGGCATGAAGATCGCCTTCAATTTCGCCAGCCAGTTGTTTCGCAACGAATCGATCGTGAAGGACGTGCGCAACATTTTCTTCGGCTCGGAAATCAAGTTGTCGCAAGTCGTGCTCGAGTTGACTGAACGGGACCCGATCGAGAACTTCGCCGAAACCCGGCAGATCATCGCCGCATTGCAAGGCCTCGGCGTACGTATCGCTATCGATGACGTCGGTACCGGCCACAGCGGATTATCTTATATGCTCAAGCTCGGCGTCGACATCATCAAGATCGACAAGATGTTCGTCGATGCCATCGGCACCGATCGAAACTCCACCACCATCGTCGAGACGCTGGTGGATCTGGCGCATAACATGCGGATGGATGTGGTCGCCGAAGGCGTCGAGAACTTCGAGCAGGTGATGCACCTGCGCGATCTCGGCATCCGTTCGGCGCAGGGCTATGTCTTCGCGCCGCCGCTGCCGGGCAGCGCCTTTTTGGCATTGGTCGAGGCTATCGATCCGCTGCCGACCGCGGCCGTCGAGAAGCTGACCGCGGCCCGCGCCAAGGTCGCCTGATAGCGCCCACGCGGCAATGCCTAACCGTCTTACAGCGCTTAAGCGTTTTGCAACTCGCGCTCGATAGCCACAATAACGCGCGGATCCTCCGGTTCGACTGCCGAAGCAAAGCCGGCCTTCAACTGGCCGTCGCGGCCGATCAGATATTTGTGGAAATTCCAGCGCGGTGCGTCCAGTGGCCGCTCCGCCGCCGCCCACCGATAGAATGGATGCGCGTTTTGGCCCTTCACGACCGCCTTTTCGGTGATCGGGAAGGTGACGTGATAGTCGTCATGCGCGGTCTTGCCGATGTCGGTCGCGCCGCCGGGCTCCTGACCGCCGAAGTCGTTGGACGGCACGCCGAGCACCATCAGGCCCTTGCCGTGGTAGCGCGTCCACAGTGCCTGCAGGCCGGTATACTGCGGCGTATATCCGCACAGAGAAGCGGTATTGACCACCAGGATCGGGTGGCCGGCATAGGACGAAAGCAGAATCTCGGCGCCGTCCAGCCCTTTGAAGGTGAAGGCATAGGCCGTGATACGGCTCATCGTCGCGGCCCCCGCGATGCGGGGCGCCGCCAGGAATGCCTCAAAGGTGGCAAATGTCCCAAGTGTCCCAAGCAGCAATTTGCGGCGATCGATCATGCCGCGCACTATAGCGCGCTCAGCGCCCGATGTTTCGCAAAAATTCGTGAGGTAGCGAAAGGAGCCGGTTCGCACGTTACGTCGCCGCTTCATCATTCGGGTGTGGGCGCGTGTGTCGAACCGGCTCCTTTCTTGCGTGCGCTGGTCTTCGGCAGCTAGCGCGCCATCGCGCCATTCATCCTCACCGTTTCCGCGCTACGCCGCTGCAGTACGAATTGTCGTTTCAAAAGCGTAGCCGCAGGCCTCGCATTCCCAAAGATGTCTGACGCGGCGGGCGTCGACATATTCGGACCATTCCGGCGAGGACAGATGCTCGCCGCATTGTGCGCACTCCATCATAGGACGCCGGGAGCGTGTGGATATTGGTGTGGCGCGATGTAGTTCCATGGAGCTTCCTCATACTTGCTCGCACAAACACTATGTCTGCACGTCAATCTTGCGACTGGCTCCCCAATCCCTCTTTTGCTTTCGGTACGATGCTAACGCGCAAAGCGCGCGGCAATGAAGCAGCAAGGCTGACGTATCGCGGAAATTGCCGGAAAAAAATTTTGTCATAAAACCAGAGTTGAATCAGACGCAATTGAACATCGGCAGGGCCGTCATGCGCGCTTCAACCAAGAGAGCCGCGCCGCCGCCTGCGGATTGGCCGTACCGTGCGGCATGCGGCCGGCGATCAAATCCTTCACCTGATTGACGGTGTCGAAAGCCTGATGCTCCGCGGCATTCGGCGTCAGGCCCGCGGTGTGCGGTGTCGCAATAACGTCAGGACGCGCGGCCAGTGCCGGGGACGGTTTTTGATCGGGCGCGCGGCCGACATCGAGTGCAGCACCCGCAATGGTCTTGTTGTCGAGTGCAGCGGCCAGCGCCGCTTCGTCGATCAGATTGCCGCGTGACAGATTGATGAAGTAAGCGGACTTTTTCATTTGTACGAAAGCGGCGGCATTCATCAGGTTCTCGGTCTGCTCGTTGGCGACGACGAGGCAGATGACGAAATCCGAGCGCGCCAGCAATTCGCCGAAGCCGACCTGGTGCAAGCCGGGTTGTGCGATCGTCTTGAACGGATCGTTGACCAGCACCGTCATGCCCAGTGTGGCACAGAGCGGTGCGAGATATTGCCCGATCGCGCCATAGCCGATGATGCCGACCGTCGAGCCGGACAACTGCCGGCCCATGCGCGCTTCCGGCTCGCGGCCGGAATGATAGATCTCCGCCGTCGCCGTGATGAAACGGCCGCAGTCGATCATGGTGCCGATTGCCATTTCCGCCACTGACTCGATGAAGCCGGGGGTCGCCTGCGTCACCAGAATGCCTTCGCTGCTTGCAGCGTTCACATCGATGTTGCGGATGTCGACGGCGACGCGGAGGAAGGCAACCAGGTCCGGGGCGTGGGGGAAGAAGTCGGCCGGTCCGGGCGTCTGCCGGTCGGACACGATGATCTCGCAGCCCGCCGCCGCCTTGGCCAGGGCCTGTGCGCCCAGCACCGCGCCCGTTTCGTTGAGCCGGACGGTCCCGAGCTCCCGCAGCGCGGCGAGCGCCCGCTCGCCATAATAGTTGGCCAGCATATCGGGTGTGTGGGTCAAAAAGATTGTGGTCATCGGCAATCCGGCCCGGTCAGTCTGGCACAGGGACCCGGCCTTGTATCCACCATCCGTGGTTTGCAAATATACCGGGAATGAGCCCGACCGTCGTCAAACCACGCACCAAAACCGCGGCGAAAATCGCGCGTCCGCCGCTGTGGAAGGTGATCCTGCTCAACGACGATTTCACGCCGCGTGAGTTCGTCGTTCAGGTGCTCAAGGCGGTATTCCGCTTGAACGAGAGCCAGTCCTACCGCGTGATGATGACCGCGCATCAGAAGGGCGCCTGTGTCATCGCCGTCTATACCCGCGACGTCGCCGAGACGAAGGCCAAGGAGGCCACCGAACTCGGCAAGAGCAAAGGTTATCCGCTCTATTTCACGACGGAGAAGGAAGAGTAGGCTTCATTCGAACAATTTTGGCACTTTTTCCGTCAACTCTCTTGCGACCATACTCAAGGCGGCGTCGCGCAACACAGCGCTTTGTACGGCGGCTTGCGGCGTCGCAGGCCAGTTGGCGCGATCGATTTTGCGGAGACCATGCTCCAAAAGGTCGCCAAAATTCAATGGCGTGCCTTTGGACGTAAGGGTGGCGTTATCGTACAGCCGGACGCTGACATAGGCGAAGGCGAAGACACCGGATGCGATGACGGCATCGTGGTGGAGAACGCCCAGCCCTATGAGATTTTGGTTGGTGCCTGAGTATTGGCTGCCGCTTCTGGTGACCACAATAAAAAAATTACATTTTGTTGCGCCGGCGGTACCGCGTAGCGCCGTGAACCGTTCGGCGTCGTTGTTGTTAAACAGTCCGCCCGTCCTGTCGGAAAATCCCTTCGGAAAGCTAATCCGCCGCACCGCGAAGCGGTTGCTCAAGATCGCCCCGATCTTGCGTGCGACCATCTCGTCGACGCCCCAGGATTCGACGGACACCGATTGCAGGTTGTTGCCAAAGACCATGAGGCCGATTGTCTGGACGTCATAACGCTGGCCGAGCGCGGAGGCGACGCAGACACTTTTGCCGCTTGCGCCTGGCTTTGGCGAAGCCGGCTGGGCAGCCGCGCAAGCCGCGGTCAGCAGGAGCAAGCAAACGCCCATGGCTATTTTGTTTATGGCCGGCATAATCACCCCGTATATCTTCCTGACTAGCGCCAAGGTTGTATTGGCAACTCGAAGAGTCGCAAGCATTTTTACCGGGCGGAAATCGCAGAGTTCTGCTGTTAAATAAGAAGAAATAGGAAGGCGCATGTCACAACGCGTACTCATCACCGCAGCCGCATCCGGCATTGGCCGCGAAATGGTGCGGGCCTTTGCCGCCATCGGCGCCAAGATCTTCATCTGCGACATCGACGAGCCGGCGCTCGACGCGCTGCGCGATGAAATTCCCGGGCTCGGCACGGCGCATTGCGACATCGGTATTCGTGCGGATGTCGAGCGCATGGTGCCGCAGGCGGTTCGGGCACTCGGCGGGCTGGATGTGCTCGTCAACAATTGCGGCATGGCAGGGCCGACCGCGCCGGTCGACGCCGTGACGCCCGAAGAGTGGGACCGCGTCATGGCCGTCAACATCACTGGCATGTTCGACGTGACCAGGCTCGCCATCCCGCATCTCAAGAGCGCCAAAGGCGGTGGCGCCATCGTCAACATGTCGTCGATCGCGGGCCGCGCCGGCTTCATCAACCGCAGCCCCTATTCGGCGAGCAAGTGGGCGGTGATCGGTTTCACCAAGACGCTGGCGCTGGAACTCGGCGGCAACGGCATCCGCGCCAATGCGATTTTGCCGGGCGCGGTCGCCGGCGACCGCATCGAGCGGGTGTTCGCCGGCCGCGCCCGCATCACCAACCGTGCGCTCGAGGACGTGCGCGCCGACGCGCTCGCCAACCAGTCGATCAAGGCCATGGTCGACCCGAAGGATATCGCGCAGCTCGTCGTCTATCTCGCGTCGCCCGCAGCGAAAGCGATCTCGGGCCAGGCGATCCCAATCGATAACGACCGGCAGAGGTCTTAAACGCCCTCGGCGAGCGTCAGGAGCGCGCGGGTACGTTCGCGCAACGCCGCCTCGCGCTGCTTGTTCAGGGTGCGGCCGACGACCAGCATCTGCAGGCGCAACAGCGGGCCGATGACCTCCATCGTCGAGCGCACGATGAGGTGCGTGCCCGTCACGTCCGGCTCGATCGTATATTCGGTACGGCCGCGCCAGGATTCGGTGTCGCTCTCCAGCGTGAGGCGGTGCGGCGGCTCGGCCTCGGTGACCCGGTAGAACTGTGTGACCGGGGCGCTCTGCGGCCCGATGAGGAAGCGGATCAACGCGCCGGTCTCGAACACCCCTGGCGGCTCGATCCGCGCATTGCCGACGCCCGGCAAAACCTGCGGCCAGCGCTCGACGGCGGCAAAGGCGTCCCACACCGCTTGCGGCGTCGCGTCGGCATGGAAGTCGGCGATGATCGGATAGGAGAACATGGCTGCCGCCTTAGCAGGCGGGCCTACCGCCCGCAATTCCACACATAGCCGATGGGCGTCTGTGTGTAGCAGGGGCCGAAGCCGCCGCCATTCCAGCGGCCGTGATAGAAGCCCGGCCACGCCGGCCCGTAATAACGCGGGCTGCGGGCGGTGTAATAGGCGCGCGCGTTGTCGCGCTCGATCTGCCGCGGCGTGCGCACGCCGGGGAGGAAGCCGTAACCGGGCACGGAACGGTTGGTGTAATGGCGCTTGTGGGTCGGGTGTTTGACGATCGGCGCGGCGAGGGCGGAACCGCTCAACGCCAACAACGCGAGCAAGGTCGTGAGAGACTTTAACATTGCGCGCTTATCCCCGAATTCCGTGGTCCTGGCAATCGAAGCGCCGACCCTGAACACCTACAGCTTCATGCACACGCGAAGGATCGCGGCGGCGACAATGAGGCAAACCGCCAGCGCAATCCAGTTGGCTTTTGGTTTGCCGGCGCCTTCGTCGTCGGGCATGTGTTTTTAATGGGCTATTGCGATTTGAGGATGCGGTCGATCGCCTCGGTCAGTTCCGCGGCCGTTGGAACGAAGTTATATTTAAATCTCGTGCCATTGATGAATATGGCCGGCAGATCTTCTCCCTTCAGAACCAGCTTCTGGACAATCTGGTTGTTGAGAGCATTTATTTTGTCCAGCATGTCCTGGTTCGACAGGCAGGCGTTGAAGTCCGCTTCGCTCATCCCCGCCTTCGTCAGAACGTCCCTCAGCGGCTGTAGCGGCCGGGCGACGTTCCACGTCTCATCTTGCCGAAACAGGGTGCGGACCATGTCGAAATATTTTGCCTTGTCGTCTTTGGCAGCGCAGCGCGCCAGCAGGAATGCCGCGGCATCGACCGGATCGACCGCGGCCTCGCGGAGGATATAGCGAAGCTTGCC
>DASYCM010000078.1:0-8149 GCA_036500165.1 Pseudolabrys sp. | reverse complement strand
GCGCTGGCTGAGCGCATGGGGCCTTGTCGAGTTCGAAGGCAGCGGAGCCAACCGCAAGGCGGTCGCTATCGCCGGCGCGAGCCGCGATCTTTCCGAGACCAAGCGTGCCGACGAATTACAGCGGCTGCTCACCAATGAGTTAAACCATCGTATCAAGAACAGCTTGGCGACCGTGCAGTCGATCGTCACGACGAGCCTTCGGACCGCCGAAGACCTTGAAGCGGCGCGCGAATCTGTGAACGCCCGTATCGTCTCTCTCGCGGGCGCGCACGATCTGCTCACAGACCGCAACTGGTCGGGCGCCAATGTGTGTGATCTGGTCGCGCGCGCCATCGCTCCTTTCGCCAGCAGCCATATCGTCGTCGAGGGTCCGTCACTGGACGTAACCCCCAAGCAAGCGCTGGCTTTGTCGATGGCGCTGCATGAACTCGGGACCAACGCGGCGAAGTACGGCGCACTTTCTCAACCGGGCGGCCGGGTCGAGCTTCGCTGGAATGTTGAGAACGAGCAGTTGCACCTGGCGTGGCGCGAAATCGGCGGCCCGACTGTGGTTGCCCCATCGCGACGGGGATTTGGCAGCCGTCTGCTTGAGGGCGTCCTGTCTCAGGATCTCGGCGGACAAAGCCGGCTTGAGTTCGCCGCTGACGGCGTGCGCTGCTCGATCACTGCGCCGCTCGAGGCAGCCGGTTATTGAGATCGTGATTTAACGGCTTACCAACCGACGAGCCGAAAGGCGCGAAGATTGGAGCGGGCGAAGGGATTCGAACCCTCGACCCCGACCTTGGCAAGGTCGTGCTCTACCCCTGAGCTACACCCGCATCCGTTTTAGTTAGTTGACCGATCAGCAGGATCGGCCGCCAAGGCCGCTCCTATAACCAATCCCGTGGGGTAAAAGCAACCTCCGAAGGCGTAACTACAGTTAACCCCGCTGGGCGTGGCGCCGGGCTGTCCGGCGTCGGGGTTCCACGGACGAATTGGGGGCGTACCAACCCGGATTGTGATTACAAAAGCCCCGATTTCCCGCGATTACATTGGGCTGGCAGGCCTGGACCGAGGCGTAGCTGCAGTCCCAGACATCATCGCCGAAACCGAGCGAATAGACCGCGCACCACGGCCCCGAGCCGCGAAAGTCAGCCGCAGCCGGCCGAAGATTCAGCGAAATGGCGGCTAAAGTCAGCGCCCCGAGAAGAATTACGCGTTTCATGTCCGGCTCCCTGTTCGTTTCTACGCACCAGTTACGACACCAACTCCGCCGCCGGATCACCTTTCCGACACATCTTCGGGATCGAGCTTAGCGGTGCGCCACGCGCTTGTGGCGCTTGCGGACCGGTCCCACCGGGGGCTCATATCCCGGATTGTGGTTACAAAAGCCCCGATTTCCCGAGACGACATTGGGCCGGCAGGCCTCGATGGAAGCGTAGCGGCAGTCCCAGACGACACTGCCGAAGCCGAGGGAATAGACCGCACACCATGGTGCGTTATTCCGGTAATCGGCCGAAGCGGGGCCGGACAAGGCCGAAAAAGCCGCAATAACCGTCGCTGCCAAGAGAATAGCGCGTTTCATACCCGGCTCCTTCCTGTTGTTCGTCTTACTAACACCGGGGAATACCGATGTTTCCCGACCGTCGTTATCTTGGCATTGTACCGGCGCTGCCGGGAGGAACCTCGATGAAAAAATCGGCCTGTGCCATCGCATTGCTCGCCGACGAAAAGCCCGTGAAATAACGCACGACATGCCTGCAACGCCTGACGAATTGTTCTCCGCGCTCGATGCGCTCGGCATCAAGCACTCGACGGTGAAACACCCGCCCGTGTTCACCGTTGAACAAGCAGCGAGCTTGCGCGGCGAAGTGCCGGGCGGTCACACCAAGAATCTGTTTCTGCGCGACAAGAAGAATGCGCTCTATCTCGTCGTCGCACTGGAAGATGCCGAGATCGACCTCAAAGGCCTGCATCGCAAGCTCGGCGCTACCGGCCGTTTCTCATTCGGCTCCGCCGATTTGTTGCTGGAAGTATGGGGCGTGACGCCGGGCTCGGTAACACCGTTCGGCGCCATCAACGACACGGCGCCCCGCGTCACCGTCGTGCTCGACGCCGAGATGATGGAGCACGAAACGCTCAACTATCATCCGCTGATCAACACCATGACGACCTCCCTGTCGCGTGGCGATCTGGTCAAATTCCTTGAATCGACCGGCCATATGCCGCGGATCGAGCGGGTATCCGGGCCCTCCCCCGAGCCCGAATGAGCGTTGCAAACGGCGCCCGGATGACCCATCTAATTGGCGTTACAAACCGGGGCTAAGAAACGATGTTACAGAACGGCGAAACGGCAGGACTGGAAGCTGCCAGCGCGGTCAAGGATGCGACCACGCAGAGCTTCATGAAGGACGTCATCGAGGAGTCCAAGAATCAGCCGGTTCTGGTAGACTTCTGGGCGCCGTGGTGCGGACCCTGCAAACAGCTCACCCCTATCCTGGAAAAGGCCGTCAAAGCCGCCAAGGGCAAGGTCAAGCTGGTCAAGATGGACATCGACAAGAACCCCGACATTCCGGGGCAGATGGGAATCCAGTCGATCCCCGCGGTCATCGCATTTTACAACGGCCAGCCGGTCGATGGCTTCATGGGCGCGCTGCCCGAAAGCCAGGTGACGGAATTTCTGCAGCGGCTGACCAAGGGCAAGGCCAGCCCGGAAGAGCGCGACTTGCTGAAGGAAGCCGACGAGGCGCTCGCCGGCGGCGACGCGGCCACCGCCGCGAGTCTCTACGGCGAACTGGCGTCGCAGGATAGCGGCAACGTCGCGGCACTGGCCGGACTGACACGTTGTTACGTCGGGACGGGCGCACTCGAGCAGGCCAAGCAGACGCTGGCGCTCGTGCCGGAGGCGAAAAAGAATGATGCGCTCGTTGCTGCGGCGCGCGCAGCGCTTGAAGTCGCCGAGCAGGCACAAAATGTCGGGCCCGCCGACGAGCTCGAACGCAAAGTTGCCGCAGATCCGCTCGATCATCAGGCACGCTTCGATCTCGCCACCGCGCTTAACGCCGCGGGCAAGCGGAGCGAAGCGGCGACGCATCTGCTGGCGATCGTCAAGCGCGACCGCAAATGGAACGACGACGGCGCCCGCAAGCAGCTGGTGCAGTTTTTCGAAGCCTGGGGCCCTACCGACGAGGCGACGCTCGACGGCCGTAAGCGGTTGTCGTCGATTTTGTTTTCGTAAAGCGGCAATGTTGCCGTTCGCGCTATCGCTCCGCCCCTCGTCCTGAGGAAGGCGCGGAGCGCCTGTCTCGAAGGATGGGGCGGCCCCATACTTCGAGACGCGCCCAACGGGGCGCTCCTCAGCATGAGGTCTAAACATGCCGATGAACGCGGATTATCGCGGACCAATCGAATTGCCGGGCACGATCCCGCTGTTCCCGCTGCCCGGTGCGTTGCTGCTGCCGCGCGGACAGATGCCGCTCAACATTTTCGAACAACGCTATCTCGCGATGATCGACGACGCGTTTCGTGACGGTCATCGCCTGATCGGCATGATTCAGCCGGATGCCTCGCATAGCGGTCCCGCCGACAAGCCGCCGCTATACAGGATCGGTTGCGTCGGCCGCATCACCCAGCTCGCGGAAAGCGGCGACGGCCGCTATCTGCTCGAACTCACCGGCGTCGCCCGTTTCACGGTTGAAGAAGAACTTGTCGTCAACACCGAATATCGCCAGGCGAGAGTCACTTTCGCCCCGTTCGCCGACGACTTCATCGCGCGCAAGGGCGAAGACAAGGTCGACCGCCGGGCAGTGCTGCGCGCGCTGACCGATTTCATGACGGCGAATGATCTGAAGGCCGACTGGGACGACATCGAAAAGGCGCCGAACGAGGCGCTGGTCAACGCACTATCGATGATGTCGCCTTATGGCTCGGCGGAAAAGCAGGCCTTGCTGGAGGCGCCGGACCTCAAGACCCGCGCCGAACTGCTGGTCGCCATCACCGAAATCGAACTCGCCAAGAAAAACATCGAAGGCGAGCCGCAGCTTCAATAGTGCATTCGGCGTGCTATAACCCCGCCGAACTCGCCGGGGAGATTTTCTCATGTCCATCGATCGGCCCGAAGGCAGCGTCGACCCGAAGCTGCTGGAAATTCTGGTGTGCCCGCTGACCAAAGCGCCGCTGGAATACGACTCCGCTCGGCAGGAGTTGATCTCGCGCAAGGCCAAGCTCGCTTTTCCGATCCGCGACGGCATTCCGATCATGCTTGAGGAAGAGGCGCGACGGCTGGACTGAACCTCTTTCAAACCATCAACATCAAAACAAAGCAGGAAACGACTCATGATCAAAATGTGGGGCCGCAACACCTCGTCGAACGTGCAAAAGGCGATGTGGGCGGTCGGTGAACTGGGCCTCGAGTGCAATCGGATCGACGTTGGCGGCGCCTTCGGCAAGAACAAGGAGCCGGAATATCTGGCGATGAACCCGAACGGCCTCGTGCCTGTGCTCGAAGAGGAAGACGGCTTCCTGCTCTGGGAATCCAACTCGATCGTGCGCTACCTCGCCAGCAAGCATGACAAGAGCGGCGTCATCCAGCCGGTCGACCTGCAACAGCGCGGCCGAGCCGGTCAGTGGATGGACTGGCAGCTGTCGATCGTCGCCCCGGCCATATTCCATCTGTTCTGGGGCCTGGTTCGCACCGAACCTGCCAAACGCGACATGGCGGCGATCAAGACGTCGGAAGAAAAGACCACCGTCTGCATGCAGGTCATGGACAAGCAATTGGCCAAGACACAGTACCTAGCCGGCGACAGTTTCTCCTATGGCGACATTTCGGTCGGCATCATGGCCTACCGCTACATACAGCTTGTGCCAAACCGTCCGGCAACGCCGCATCTCGACCGCTGGTACGCAGCGATCACAAAGCGCAAGGCATTCCAGGATCACGTCGGCAGCGTGCCGCTGAGCTGATCATGGCCGGCACAGAAGCCCGATGTCTCGGCTTGATCGGCGGCCTCGGTGTGGGCGCGACGGTTCACTACTATCGTGAACTGATCGCAGCCCACGAGCGCGCAGGCCGCGTACCGCGACTGCTGATGGCACATGCCGACATCAAGCGCGTCTACGAGATACTCGGGGCGACGAAAGATCTCGACGGTCTCGCGCGATATCTCGGTGGCTTTGTCGAAAGTCTGGCGGCGGGCGGCGCGGAATTGACCGCCATCGTCGCCGCGACGCCGCACATTTGCGCGCCTCAACTCGTTGCGCTGTCGCCGATCCCTTTGATCGATATGCTGGCCGAGGTTGCCGCCGTCCTCCGCGCCAAAGGTCTGCGACGCGTCGCCCTGCTCGGCACCCGCTTCACAGTGGAAACGCGCATGTTCGGCAGTCTCGGCGACGTCGAGGTCATCATGCCTGCGGCGGACGAAATCGACCTGATCAATGCCATTTACATGGAAGTCGTTGCCGGGCGCGGCACGCCAGCGCAGATCGACGAGCTGCGCAAACTGGCGCAGACGTTCGTTTCGCGCGATGACGCGGAGGCGGTTCTGATCGCCGGCACCGATCTGTCACCGGTCATCAATGAAGCAAATGCTGGCTTCCCGTCGATCGACTGTGCCGCGATTCACATTGACGCAATCATGCGCCAGCTCACCGCCTAGAGCACTTCGCCCTTCAGCAGCTTCGGCACGTCACCGGTAAAACCGGCGGCTTCGCGGATGAAAACTTTCTTCAACGCCGGGACGCGTTCGACGACGCCAAGGCCGATGTCGCGCGCCAGCCGCAGCGCGTCGGAATTGTTCGAGAACAACTTATTGAGCCCATCGGTGGCAACGCCCATGGTCATGGTGTCGAAGCGCCGCCAACGCTGATAGCGCGTAAGCACATCGGGCGCGCCGATATCGAGGCCGAGCCGCGCGGCATCGCTGATCGACTCCGCCAACGCCGCGATGTCGCGCAGACCCATGTTGAGGCCCTGCCCGGCGATCGGATGAATGATGTGCGCGGCGTCGCCGACCAGCGCGAGACGGTCGGCGGTGAATTCGCGCGCCGTGAACAGACCAAGCGGAAACGCGCGGCGAGGCCCGATGATTTCGAGATCGCCGAGATGCAGGCCGAAGCGCTTCTCCAGCTCGGCCAGAAATTCGCTGTCGGGCAACGCGACGATGCGCGCGGCATCGCTCTTGGTCTCGGTCCAGACGATGGACACGCGCTTTCCCGTCAACGGCAAAATCGCGAAGGGACCGGCGGGCAGGAAGTGCTCCTCGGCGCGGCCATTGTGTTCGCGTTCATGACCGATTGTCGTGACAATCGCGGACTGATCGTAGTCCCAGCCATGCGTGGCAATCCCGGCGGTCTCGCGGATAATGGAATTTGCGCCATCGGCGCCGACCAGAAGTCGCGCCGAGATTGTGTTGCCGTCCTTCAGCGCGACGTCTATGGCATTTGGCGTGGTTTCAAATCCGCTCACCGCACCGGCGCGCAGATCGACACCCAGTTCCTTCGCCTTGGTCACCAGCACATCGATCAGATGCCGGTTCTCGATCATCTGCGCGAAGGGCTCACCCTCTTCGACTTCCCCGCCGAACGTCAGGAACGTCGGCCGCACCATGTCGTCGAGTTTCGAGTCGGTCACGACCATATCGAGGATTGGCTGCGCTCTGTCCGCCACCGCATCCCAGACGCCGATGGCTTCGAACAGCCGCCGCGCCGCAGCCGCGATGGCCGATGCGCGCGGGTCCTTCGACTGCGCCGCCGCAAGCGCCGGATCGACCACCGTGACGGAAAATGCTTCGCCCAACCCCTGGCGCAGCGCGATACCCAAGGCTAGCCCGGCAAAGCCGGCGCCGCCGATGACCAGATCGGTTTTCCGCTGTTTTTTCGGGGCTTTCGCCATCAATTCCGCTTCCTTGTAAATTCCGCCCGAGCATAGCAGGTTGGGCGAATATTTCACCGCGCCGGCGCACCCGCATAGGGCGAATCCATGTCTGTTGCCGTTCAGGAACTCCTCGACATCCTCGACCTCGAGGAGTTGGACCTCAATCTGTTCCGCGGCCGCTCGCCGCAAAACGGCTGGCAACGGGTTTACGGCGGCCAGGTCATCGGCCAGGCCCTGGTCGCCGCGGTGCGCACCGTCGAGGCGACGCGCTCGCCGCATTCGATGCACGCCTACTTCCTGCTGCCGGGCGATCCGAAGGTGCCTATCATCTATGACGTCGACCGCATGCGCGACGGCAAGAGCTTCACGACGCGGCGCGTCACCGCGCGTCAGCACGGCCATCCGATTTTTTCGATGCTGGTGTCCTTCCACGGTGAAGAGGAAGGCCTCATCCATCAGATGCAGATGCCGGACGTACCGCCGCCTGACAAACTTCCGAACGAACAGGAAATGCGCTCGAAGGTTTTACCGTCTTTGCCCGAATCCGTTCGCCGTTACTACGAACGCGAACGGCCGATCGAAATGCGGCCGGTAGAATTCGATCGCTACACGGGTAAGAAATATCCCGACGGCAAATTCCATGTCTGGATCAGAATCACGGCGAAGCTGCCTGACAATCCGGCGATTCATCAATGTGCGCTCGCCTATGCATCTGATATGTCGTTGCTCGACGCGTCGCTGACGCCGCATGGCCGCACGCTGTTCGAAAAGGAATTCATGGCCGCCAGCCTCGATCATGCGCTGTGGCTGCACCGGCCGTTCCGCGCCGACGAATGGATGCTCTATGCGCAAGATACGCCGAGTCTTCAAGGCTCGCGCGGCTTCGCCCGCGGATTGATTTTCACGCAGGACGGCAAGCTGGTGGCTTCCGTAGCGCAAGAAGGTCTGGTGCGTCTGAAGCGGACGACCTAGCGCGCATGATCCCGAAAAGTGGGAGCCAGTTTTCGGAAAAGATCATGCGCCAATCAAAAGTAACAATGAAACGGCTGCTTCCGATTTTTGCACTGCTGTGCTGCTCGATACCGGCGGCCCTTATCGCGTCGAACGCGCTTGCCGCATCGAACAAGCAACCACCGCCCGCCGGCAGTTTTGCCGGTGCACCGCCGGAATTCACGCACTTCTCGCTAGCCGAGTTGCAACGGGGCTTTTTGGCGCTCGCCTTTGGCTCCGATCTGCGCATCGGTGCAAAACCGCGCGGCATTCGCCGCTTCGACCACCCCATCGTTGCGCGGATCG
>DASYCM010000077.1:0-2951 GCA_036500165.1 Pseudolabrys sp. | reverse complement strand
GGGCGGTCCGCCGCCATCGTCACCTTTCTCGAGGGCCTTTGGATACGCAAGCCGAACGCCGGTCATTGCGCGGCGGTCGGCGAAGCGCTGGCGCGGCTGCATCTGGCGGCGCGGGATTTCCCCATCCAGAGGCCGAATGCTCTGTCGGTCGAAAGTTGGCGGCCGCTGTATGAGCATGCCGGTGCGCGCGGCGATACCGTACAGCCGGGCCTGTGCAACGAGATCATCAAGGAACTCAACATTCTGGAAAAATCCTGGCCGCGCAATCTGCCGGCCGGTGTGATCCACGCCGATCTGTTTCCCGATAACGTCTTCTTCCTTGGCAATGAATTGTCGGGGCTGATCGATTTCTATTTCGCCTGTACCGACACGCTGGCTTATGACGTCGCGATCTGCCTGAACTGCTGGTGCTTCGAACAGGATCATTCCTACAACGTCACCAAGGGCCGGGCGTTGCTCAATGCCTATACCAAGGTCCGCGCTTTGTCGGATCAGGAACGTGCGGCGCTGCCGATGCTGGCGCGCGGCGCGGCGATGCGCTTTCTGCTGACGCGGCTGGTCGATTGGCTCGCGGTGCCGGATGGCGCGCTGGTCAAGCCGAAGGACCCGCTGGAATATTTCCGCAAGCTGCGCTTCCACCAGGCGGTGAAGAGCGTCACTGAATACGGTATCGAACGGTAATGACGGAACAGCGCGTCACTGTCTACACGGACGGCGCCTGCTCGGGGAATCCCGGGCCGGGCGGCTGGGGCGCGATCCTGCAATTTGGTGATACGACCAAAGAACTCAACGGCGGTGAGGCGCACACCACCAACAACCGTATGGAGTTGATGGCGGCGATCTCCGCGCTCGAAGCGTTGAAGCGGCCCTGCGCGGTCGATCTGCACACCGACAGCCAGTATTTGCGCAACGGCATCATGTCGTGGATTCACGGCTGGAAGAAAAACGGCTGGCGCACCGCCGACAAGAAACCGGTGAAGAACGTCGATCTGTGGCAGCGGCTCGATGCGGCGCTCGCGGAGCACAAGATCGAGTGGCATTGGGTCAAGGGCCACGCCGGTCATCCGGAAAACGAACGTGCCGACGAACTTGCACGCATGGGCCTGATCGCGACCAAGGCCGGTGCCATTGGTGCGCTGAAAAACAGCTGAAACGAAAATGGCCGGAGCGATTGCCCGGCCATTCCGTATCAATTCCGGAAAATCAGATCTGCCCGAGTAGTGCCTGGCCGCCGGAAACTTCGCACTTGCCCGGAGCTTCCTCGATGTTGATCTTCGTCACGACGCCGTCTTCGACCAGCATCGAATAGCGCTTGGAGCGGATGCCGAGGCCGTTGCCCGACGCGTCGAGCGTCATGTCGATGCCCTTGGCAAATTCGGCGCTGCCGTCGGCGAGGAAGTCGATTTTGCCGTCGCCGCCGGTCTTGTCGGCCCACGCCTTCATGACGAAGGCATCGTTCACGGCGGTCACAGCAACGGTGTCGATGCCCTTCGCCTTGAAGGCGTCGATGTTGTTGAGGAAGCTCGGCATATGCAGGTTCGAGCAGGTCGGCGTGAAGGCGCCGGGCACCGCGAACAGGGCGACCTTCTTGCCCTTGAAGACCTCGTCGGTGGTCCTGGGTTTAGGACCTTCCGCGGTCATGACGCGGAACGTGGTGTTGGGCAGTTTGTCGCCGACCTTGATGGGCATGGATTTCCTCTTAGCGTTTGCAGGAAGCTTTGCGTTGACGGGAGCCTTTTATCGGGGTGCAAACTAGCCCTGTTAGCCCCGATTAGTCGAGATGGGTCGTGACCTCAATCGCCCGGTCGCCCTCGACGACCGTAAAGGTCAGATCGAACGCAGCCTTGGGGTCGACGCCCGGCGGCAGGCCATCGAGTTCGAAGCCGAAATGGCGGAAGCCGGCCGGCGCGCCTTGCGCGGGCGTCGGGATGGGCAGCGCCCATTCCGCGCTTGGGCCTTCGACGAACACCGTCATCGGTTTGTTGCCCTCAGCCTTGATGGCGACGTCGACCAGAGGTTTCGCCGCATTGTTGACGCGGCGCGCGGTCAGGCCAGCTTGCGCGGCCGTGGCGGGTTTAGGCACGCTGTTTTCGGCTGCGGTCAGTGCGGCGTCGTCGGCAGGGCCATCGCCGGCACCAAACGTTAGCTCGGCTTTACCCTCGGCCGGGATGCACAGCTTCTCGCACACGGCGTAGTCGAGCTTCATCCGCAGCGTCACCGGCTTGCCGGGCTGCTTCGGCGTGACCTGCACCGGGAAAACGACATTCGTTTTGTAACCGAGCGAATTGCCGGTTTCGTCATTGAACAGATGTGGCGCCGGATACAGCACCTTGGCGCGGGCGACATTGTCCGATCCGGAAAAGTCGAAGCGTGGCGGCACACCGGAATCGCCCGGATAGCGCCAGTAGGTTTTCCAGCCCGGCTGCAGCTTGATTTCGATGCCGGCGCGCAGCTTGGGTTCACCCGCTTTGGTAGCTCCGGCAATGAGGCGAACCGACGAGCGGGTGTCGTCGGACCACGCCGACGCGTCCGCTGCATGCGCGATCGTCCCAACCGTCGTCAGGCCAACCGTCATCAGGCCGCATGCGGCAATCGTTAACGTGTGACGTGCGTTCATGACGCCGATTTAATCGGGAAAGGTGTGCCGCGCCACTGAATTCAAAGCCGCGCTTCTGAATTCATTGTGAGCATGGTTGAGCACAGCGGTGCACCGTTAGGGGGTGGCGCGACGCTTTGGCGGCTATTCTGCCACAATCTACGCCTCTAATTTGCACTGCTTCTAAAATAGTCCGAGCGATTGAACTTTGTGCCTTCTGTGTCGTTCTCAATGATAGAATCATCGGGTACCATTTCGTCATGATGGCATCGCGCAAATCGTCTTCCCGGAAGAAATCGGGCGTGCAATCGGACAAGCCGCCGGCGCCGGGTTATCTCGATGGCCAGATGCTGAT
>DASYCM010000076.1:0-15393 GCA_036500165.1 Pseudolabrys sp. | reverse complement strand
CCGGCCGTGCAGCGCGGGCTGCAAGTGACGGCGACCTAGCGCGACGATGCTTGGCTCACGCCGCGCCAGCGCGCAGCAGGTCGTGCACGTGGATGACGCCGACCGGCTTGCCAGCTTCGACCGCAAACAGCGCGGTCACTTTCAGCGAATTAAGCAGATCGAGCGTTTCGCTGATCAACTGATCGGGCCGCACGGTTTTCGGGTTGCGCGTCATGACGTCGTCGACGATGGCGTCGAGCAAATTGTTGCGCATGTGCCGGCGCAAGTCACCATCTGTGATGATGCCGGTGAGCTTGCCGGCGCCGTCGGTGATGCCGATGCAGCCGAAGCCCTTGGCCGACATGACGAGAATAGCCTCGGACATTTTGGTGCCGGTACGCGCGAGCGGCACCGCGTCGCCGCTGTGCATCATGTCGCGCACGGCTTTGAGCAACGCGCCGAGTTTGCCGCCGGGATGCAGCATGCCGAAATCGACCGCGGTGAAGCCGTGGCTTTCGAGCATCGCAATCGCGAGCGCATCGCCGAGCGCGAGCTGCATCAGCGCGGAGGTGGTCGGCGCGAGATTATGCGGGCACGCTTCAGCGGCCTGCGGCAGGGCGAGCACAACGTCGGCGGCTTTGGCCAAAGTCGAGTCAGCGCTCGCGGTCATCGCGATCAGGCCGATGTTGTGACGCTGCGAATAGTCGGTGAGGTTTTTCAACTCAGCGGTTTCGCCTGACCACGACAAAGCGAGGATGACGTCCGCCTTGGTGATCATGCCGAGATCGCCGTGGCTCGCTTCCGCCGGATGCACGAACAAAGCCGGCGTGCCGGTGGAGGCGAAGGTCGATGCGATCTTGTGGCCGATGTGACCGGACTTGCCCATGCCCGTGACGATGACGCGGCCTTGTGCGCCACGGATCAATTCGATGGCGGCGGCAAACGAGGTGGCAAGGCCGTTGTGCAGCGATGCCTTCAACGCATCGATGCCGCTGCCTTCGGCGTCCAGCGTACGCAGCGCGCACGCGATCGCCGCCTGGGCGCGGTCGTCGTTCATGTCGGCTGCTTTGGCATGTTTCGGCTTGGCCATGCGTGGTCGCGATCTTCTGTGTGACGGTTTGATAGCACGGAAATAGGCGCTCCGTCCCGTTTGCGCCAGAGCAAACGTTAACAAGGCAAGATGTTGTGGATTAAAGACTTTTTTGCAAGGTCAGGTCATTTGCCGAGGGCGTTGCGCACGGCGTCGAGGACGCGCGCGACGGCGACGTCGTCGGTGCGGTGATGCGCGACGGCGTCGTTGCCTTCGGTGCGCGCGCGCAGGCGCGAGGGTTCGTCGCCCTCGGGTTCCAGGATGGCGGCGACAGGATTGAGCGGCTTCCAGTGCCATGGCGACGTCGGGCCGAAGATCGCAACCGTCGGCGTGCCGATGGCGGCCGAGATGTGCATGAGGCCGGAGTCGTTGGTCACCGATACGTCGGCGGCAGCGAGTGCGATGATCGCGTTGCGTAGATCGTTGCCCGTGAGGTCGCGTGCACGGTTGCCGGCGGCTTCGACGATTTGTGTGGCCGCTGATTTTTCGCTCGGGCCGCCGAGCACCCAGATCGATGCGCCGTCCTTGACGAGCGCGCGCGCGAGTTCGGCGTAATGCGCGACCGGCCAGGCTTTGCCAGCGCCGACCGCGCCGGGCGACAGCGTGACGATGGGTTTGGTTTCATCGGTGAGATTATTGCGCGCGCGCCATTGCTCGATCTCGCCAGCGGGCACGCGCAATTCCGGCAACGGCCAGTCGGTGGGAAGTGTCGCGCCTTTCGGCAGAGCGAGCGCGCCCATCTGGTCGATCATGCGCGGCAGCGTGCGTTCGCCCCAGCGAATGTCGTCGAGCAGGCCGAAGCGCGCTTCGCCGGCAAAGCCGGTGCGCAGCGGAATGCCGGCGAGCCAGGGCGCCAGCGCCGCCTTCCACTTGCGCGACATGACCAGTGCCTGACCGTAGTGTTCGGCTTGGAGCTTGTCGGCGAGTTCGCGCTGCTGCGGGACGCCGAGGACGCGCCGGGGCATGTCGACGACAATGGCCTTGCGTAGGCCCGGCATGTAGTCGGCCAGCGGGGCGCACAGCGTCGAGGAGACCATGTCGACGGGGCGGTCCGGGGCCTGCGCGCGCAAGAGCTTCACCACGGAATGGACGCGGACGAAGTCGCCGATCCAAACGTAGGGGACGATGACGATGGGGGCGGTTGTTACGGTCACGGCAGAAGCGGAATAGGGGTATTCCGGGGTCCCGCAAAGCCTGAAGAGCACTTTTACCGGGCGTTTTCCCGCCCCGGTGAGGGCAGGTCCTTGGGATATTGACCGTTTTCCTGGATTTTCCCGTTTACCGTTTCCACGGCCTTCCGGCCGGCAACAGGCCCTGTTATTTGCGACTTTCCCCGGTCTGGGGCAAAGGTTGGCCGGTTTTTGAGGACGACAAGACATATGTTTCTCGTCACCGGCGGCGCCGGTTTCATCGGGTCCAATATCGTCGCCAGTCTCAATGAGACGGGTGCGACCGACGTCGTGGTCAACGATTTGCTCGGAAAAGACGACGCCAAATGGCGGAATCTGGCCAAACGGCAGATCGCGGACCTCGTTCCGCCTGCCGAGCTCATGAAGTGGCTTGAGGGCCGCAAGGTCGACGCTGTCATCCACATGGGCGCCATTTCCGACACCACGGCGACCGACGGCGACCTGGTGATGGAGAACAATTTCCGTCTTTCCCTGCGGTTATTGGACTGGTGCACGTTGCACCGTGTTCCGTTTATTTACGCGTCTTCCGCCGCGACCTACGGCGACGGCGCGCACGGATTCGTCGACGATTTTTCCTTGCCCGCCCTGCGCCAGCTCAAGCCAATGAATTTATACGGCTGGAGCAAGCACTTGTTCGATCTGGCGGTTATCGACCGCTACATGAAGAAGGAAAACCTCCCACCGCATTGGGCCGGTCTGAAATTCTTCAATGTCTACGGTCCCAACGAATATCATAAAGGCGGCATGCAGAGCGTGCTCGCCAAGGTGTTCGACAGCGCCAAGGCCGGCCAGCCGGTCAAGCTGTTCAAATCACACAAGGAAGGCATTGCCGACGGCGATCAGCGCCGCGACTTCATTTATGTCGACGATGTCGTCGCCGTGACACGTTGGTTGCTCGACAGTTCTTCCACGAACGGCATCTTCAATGTTGGAACGGGGAAAGCCAGAAGCTTCCGCGACATGATCATATCGATGTTCAAGGCGATGGGACGCGCGCCGAACATCGAATATGTTGACATGCCGGAGAATATTCGCGGGCAATACCAGTATTTCACCCAAGGCAGCGTCGAGAATCTCCGCAGTGGGGGCTATAATGCAGGCTTCACGCCGCTTGAGGCCGCTGTCGGTCAGTACGTCACCGGTTATCTCAATCAAGCGGACCGATATAAGTAGCCCATGTTCGACTTCGAAAAGCATCTGACCGATCTGGCCGCGCAGACGGTTCTCTGCATCGGTGATCTGATGCTGGACGAATTTGTCTATGGCGACGTAACACGCATCTCGCCGGAAGCCGCGACGCCGGTAATCGCAGTCAAGCGGACGGAAGTGATGGTCGGCGGTGCTGGTAACGTCGCACGCAATCTTGTGTCGCTCGGTACGCGCTGCATCTTTGTCGGTGTCGTCGGCAATGACGACGCCGGTAATGTGCTCAAAAGAGCAATCGCAGATCTTCAGCTCATCGAATTTCATCCGGTCATCGATGCTGCGCGGCAGACGACGCGCAAAGTCCGTTTCGTGTCGGAGCATCATTCGGCGCATTTGCTGCGCGCCGATTGGGAAATGGCGTCGCCCGTCGATGCTGGCAGCGAAGACGCCATCATCGATCATGCCATCAAGGCCATGCCGCGCGCCGGCGCGGTAGTTATGTCCGATTACGCCAAGGGTACATTGACGCCGCGTGTGGTGCGCGCGGTGATCGATGCCGCCAACAAACTCGGCAAGCCCGTTCTGGTCGATCCTAAAGGCCGCGACTACAGCATCTATAAAGGCGCGACGCTGATTACGCCGAACCGGCAGGAGCTTGCCGAAGCGACCGGCAGCGCCGCCAAGACCGATGAACAAGTCGCGACGGCTGCGAGCGATCTGAGCCGCGCGGTCGGCGCAAAAGCCGTACTGGTAACACGTAGCGAAGACGGCATGACGCTGGTCGAGCAAGGTCATGCCATTCACATTCCGGCCTATCCGGTGCGGGTGCGCGACGTTTCCGGCGCGGGCGACACGGTGATGGCCGTGCTGTCGGCCATGTTGGCGATGAAGGCGGATTATGAATCCGCCATGCGTGCGGCGAACGCGGCGGCGGCGGTGGTCGTCGGCAAGCGCGGTACCGCGACGCTCTCGGTTGCCGAGCTACGCTCGCGCATTCTGCCCGCGGCGACGTTGGCTGCCGAAGAGAAGATCGTGTTCGATTGGGCGCTACTCGACGAGCACACTGCTGAGTGGCGCAAAGCCGGATTGCGCATCGGCTTTACCAATGGCTGTTTCGATCTTTTGCACCCCGGCCACGTCAAGCTGCTGGCGGCCGCGCGCGCGTTGTGCGACCGGCTGGTGCTGGGTCTTAACGGCGACGGTTCCGTGAAGCGGCTGAAAGGCGAGGGGCGGCCGGTACAGAGCGTGCAATCACGCGCTGAAGTTCTGGCTGCGCTCGAAGCCGTCGATCTCGTCGTGGCGTTCGACGAGGACACACCGGAGAAGCTGATCGCGCGCGTCAAGCCGACGGTTCTGGTGAAGGGCGGCGACTATACGCGTGAGACGGTTGTCGGCCACGAGATCGTCGAAGCGCTGGGCGGTGAGGTGATCCTCATCGATCTCGTGCCCGGCCAGTCGACCACGTCGATGGTCGAGCGTTCGAGAAGGCTCAAGTAGATTCGCGTGTCACCGCCTTGCTCGGCGGCGGCTGCCAGCCCTGCTGCTCTTCATAAAGCTTGGCGTAGCGATAGAACGTCCCTTCGAAGTTGCCGAACGCGATGACGAAGCCCGCCCAGCCATCAAGAAATCCGCGTTTGAAGACATAGTGTTTGATGAACGACCATAAGCCATGGCCCAACGCGCTCGCCATCGACACGCGCTTATGTGCGATCTTTTGCACGCCGAGCGACGAATAGCGGTTCATCTTCTTGATAACTTCCTCGAGATTGCGAAACGGGAACTGCCAAACCGCATTCTTGAGCATGCCGACGGGCTTGCCGTTGAGGACCTCGTAGCCTTCGTGTACCGGCTCGAGCGTGTAGCGCATCGCGTCTTTGCGAAAGAGCTGCGGTTGACGGAAGTTCGGGTACCAGCCGGAACCCTTGATCCAACGGCCCATCATGTAGCTGCGGCGCGGCACCAGATAGACGTCACGCGGCGGCGTACCGGCCATCAGCCCGAGAATTTCGTTGCGGACTTCTTCCGTGCAGCGCTCGTCCGAATCCAGACTGAAAATCCAGTCATGTTTGCAAGCTTCGATGGCGCGATTGCGCAATTCGCCGAAACCGTTGAAAGGCACTTCGACGACCCGGGCGCCGAGCGACGTAGCGATGGCCGCGGTACGGTCGACGCTGAACGAATCGACGACGACCACTTCGTCGGCCCACAGCACGCTGGAGACGGCGGCTTCGATCTTCTCGGCCTCGTTGTAGCTGAGAATATAGGCTGAAATCTTATGCATGATCGAAGGCTGCCGCTTTCAAGTCTCGAAGGATCGGAAGGTCCAAGTTAACATCGGTACAGGAACGTCCCTAGGAATTTGTCGTATACAAGGACTTCGGCTAAAGCCTGCAAGCCCCAGAGGAATCCCGTGGCCGAACTGATTTCAATCATCATCACGACCTATCGCCGAGAAGACGCGCTTGAGGCCGTGCTGCGCTCGCTGGCGCGTCAGACCGACGCCGACTTCGAGGTTATCGTTGCCGACGACGGGTCGGGGCCGGAGACGGCGGCGCTGGTTGAGGCCTGGAAGGCGAGGGTCGGCCATCGGGTCGAGCACGTCTGGCACGAGGACCGTGGCTTTCGCGCCGCCGAAATTCGCAATAGGGCCGTGTTGGCGTCGCGCGGGACATATATCGTGTTTCTCGACGGCGACTGCATTGCGCGTCCGGATTTTGTCGCTATCCACCGCGGGCTTGCAGAACAAAGGGCATTCGTCACCGGCAACCGCATTCTGCTGTCACGTAAGCTGACCGACAAGATACTGGAACAACAGCTTTCGCCGGAAACGTGGAGTTTCGCCGGTTGGATCATCGAGCGGCTCCGTGGCGGCATCAACCGCCTGTCAGCCTTGCTGCATTTACCGCTCGGTCCGTTGCGCGACATGCGGCGCGATAAGTGGCAAGGCGCGCGGTCGTGCAACCTCGCAATCTGGCGCGGCGATCTCGACAAGGTCGACGGCTTCGATGCCGATTACAGCGGCTGGGGCAAGGAAGACTCCGACCTGATCCTGCGTCTGCTGCACGCTGGCGTGCGCCGCAAGGACGGCGTTTTTGCAACGGGCGTCATTCATCTGTGGCATGCCGAGGCCGATCGTTCACAATTGAATGACAACGAGCGCAAGCTCGGTGTTGTTGTCGACGGCGATCGCGTGCGGGCACAACGCGGGTTGTCTGCGTTGACGACTGCGCCCACCAAAGCCACGAGTTGAACGATGCCACTCGCAACCGGGAAACATTACGATCATCTGACTAAAGCGGCCGACTGGCTCGCGGTCGCGGTGGCTGCATCGCTGCCATGGTCTACGTCGGCGACCGCCATTCTTGTCGTGGCGTGGCTGGCCGTGGTCATCCCGACGCTCGAGTGGACGGGCCTGCGGCGTGATCTGCTGACGCCGGCGGGTGGTTTGCCAGTATTGCTTGTGCTGCTTGGCGTGCTGGGCACTTTGTGGGCCGACGTGACATGGCTGGAGCGGTGGAAGGGACTCGATTCTTTCTGCAAGTTGCTCGTGATTCCCCTGCTGTTGTTTCATTTCCGTCGCTCTGAGCGAGGGACATGCGTTTTTATCGGCTATCTCGTTGCCTGCCTGCTGCTCATGTTGTTGTCGTGGACTTTTTTTCTCTTTCCCGCGACGACCTTCATGTTCACGCGTGACGTCGCTGTTCCGGTTAAAAATGCTGCGACGCAAAGCGGCGAGTTTGTCACCTGCATTTTCGGACTGCTGTATCTCGCCATCATAGCCTTCGAGCAGCGGCGGTGGCTGTGGATGGCGGGACTGGTTGCCGTCGCGCTGGGCTTTCTCGGCAACATTCTCTATGTCGCGACCGGCCGCACGGCGCTGGTGATTATTCTGGTGCTGCTGGCGCTTCTGGCGCTGCGGACTCTGAGCGCCAAAGGTGTCGCGATCCTTGCCGTTGCGGCATTGGCGGTCGGCAGCTTGGGTTGGATGTCATCGCCGCATTTGCGCGACCGCACGACGCAACTTTGGACCGACTACGAAAAATACGAGGTGCGCGACGAAAAGAACTCTTCGGGCGAACGTCTCGAGTTCTATAAAAAGTCGGTGGCTTTCATCAGCGAGGCGCCGCTGTTCGGCCATGGTACCGGGACGATACCGGCCCTCTTTGCCAAGGCGGTCATCGGCGAAAAAGGCTCGGCGGCATCGCTTTCCAGTAACCCCCATAACCAGACCTTTGCGGTGGCGATACAGATCGGCCTTCTTGGCGCGTTGGTGCTATGGGCGATGTGGATCGCGCACTTGTTGCTATTCCGCAGCGCTGGACAGGCCGAATGGATCGGGCTTGTCGTCGTGGTGCAGAACATCGTCGGCTCGTTGTTTAATTCGCATCTGTTCGATTTCGGCCAGGGCTGGATCTACGTGTTTGGCGTTGGCGTCGCGGGCGGTATGGCGTTGAAGAACCGCGCGGCGCGCGTGCCATGAACCGTATTGAGCTGCCCGCACGGCCGCGCATTCTGGTGATCGCGCTGCGCCGGCTCGGCGATGTGCTGTTGACGACACCGTTGATCCGGAGCGTGCGGCGCGCCTGGCCCGACGCTCATATAGAAGCGCTGGTGTTTGCGGACACCGCGGGCATTCTCGCCGGCAATCCGGATCTCAATAGCGTCATCACGATGACGCCGCGGCCTTCTTTGGCGCAGACCGCGTCGCTCGCAGTGCAACTGTGGCGACGGTACGATCTCGCCATCTCTACACAGTCAGGCGACCGGCCGACATACTTTTCCCTTCTGGCCGGACGGCAGAGCGTTGCACCGGTGGAAGAGAGATTCAGCGGCCGTCTCAAGCGCGCGCTGCTTGGCCGCAGTATCGACTACGTTCACGCCTCGCATCGAGTCGAGCAGATGCTGCGGCTTGCCGATGGACTCGGTATCGCGCGTGTGCCGGAAATGGTGGCGCCGAAAGGCCAGCTATTCGAAGGCGCCCCGGCCGGGCCTTACGCGGTAATCCATGCCGCGCCGTTCTTTCGCTACAAGCAATGGACGGCTCAGGGCTGGCGCGACCTTGCCGCCGCTTTGTCGGCGCAGGGTCTTGTGGTCGTTGCGACCGGTGGACCCGCGGCAGAGGAGAAGCGCTATCTCGATGACGTATGGAGTGGGGCGAACGTGACGCGCTTCGATGGCAAGCTCACCTGGCCGCAGCTTTCGGGCCTCCTGGCAAATGCCCGGGTTTATGCCGGACCGGACACGTCGGTGACACATCTTGCTGCCGCGACGGGGTGTCCGACCGTCGCCATCTACGGCCCGACCGATCCGCGGCTGTGGGGGCCTTTTCCAGCGCAGGGGCTCGATGCGCCGTGGCCCGCCAGCGGCGCCGTTGAACGACGCGGCAACGTCTCGCTGGTGCAGAACCCGTTGCCGTGCATGCCGTGCCAGCTCGAAGGCTGCGAACGGCGGCTCAACAGCAACAGTGTGTGTCTGGATGAGTTGCCGGCATCGCGCGTCATCGAAGCGGTGGTCGCGGCGCTCCGCTAGCGTTTGCCGCGCTCGAAGCGCCACAGCAGAACGGCGACCAGCAAACAGCCGGCGGCAAGCGCGCCGAGATGCAATTCACGCGACGCGGTCAACACGGTGCTTATTGCGAGCAGCGCAAGCACGACATTAGCAGCAAAAACCCGCATCACAATTTCGTAAACGCCGAAGCCGCCATCAGTAGCGCGCTGATAGAAGTGCGAGCGGTGCGCCTGCGTGATCTGCTCGCCGTTGAGCAGACGGCGGAACAGGGTGATCGTCGCGTCCGCGATGTAATAGAGCGGCAGTAATATCGCCGCGATGATGAATCCGTTGCCGGCGAGGAGGATCAGCAGCCAAGCGAGCAGCAGACCGATCGGGAGGCTACCGACGTCGCCCAGAAACAACTTTGCGACCGGCCGGTTGAACGGTGCGAAGCCCAAGATGGCGCCGAGCAATGCGAGCGAGACGACCATTCCATCGGATGGCAGCGCGCCGAGGGCGCCGATTGCGACTAGCGCTGCCGTCACCGGTACGATTTCGGCGACCATGATCCAGTCCAATCCGTCCATGAAGTTGACGAGGTTCACGAACCAGAGAATGCCGATCAGCATCAATGCACGTTCGAGCCACCACGGCAGGAACGGGAAGATCTGGAGCTCGGCGGGCAGAACGGCGAGTACGACCAGCGCGGCGACGGCCTGCAAGGCCAAGCGCGGCAGCGCCTCCATCGGCCGTATGTCATCGGTTGCGCCGACCACGGCAAGGCCGATGACGGCGCCGAACACGATGGCGATTAGCTGCGGGTCGCCGAACATTTGTGGCGTAAGGATTGCGATACCGGCCAGCACCAGCGTCATCGCCGCAACGACGGCGATGCCGCCGCCTTGCGGTGTCGGCTCGCGATGCGACGAGCGCGCGTTCGGCCGCGCCAGGGCGTAGCGCACCAGCAGCGGTCGCAGGACGACGATGAACAGCGCGCAGAGTATCGCGGCGGCGGCCACGATTACGATGAATTCTTCGGCAAAGGGCCAGATGCTGAGAGGGGCGATCATCGGCCACCCCATCGTTCGCGCCATGCTTCCAGCATCAGCACGTTCCACAGCTCGTATTGGCGGTTATGCCTGCCGCTGAGGTGATCCTGCCAGCATCCGCGTACCTGCCGCACGTCGAGTAGGCCGGCTTCGCGCAGGCGTCGCTCGGACAAAAGGTTTTCCGCCCAGTCGCGCAGCGGTCCGCGCAGCCAATCGCCAATCGGAATGCCGAAGCCCATCTTTGGCCGTTCGATCAATTCGCGCGGCACATGGCGATACAGAACCTGCCGCAGTAGCCACTTCGTCGTGCCGTCGCGTAGTTTCATATTGCGGGGCAGGCGCCAGGAAAGTTCTACGACGCGGTGATCGAGCAGCGGTACGCGCGCTTCCAGTGCGACGGCCATACTGGCGCGGTCGACCTTGGTGAGGATGTCGTCCGGCAGATAGGTGAGAATATCGGCGAGTTGCATGCGCTCGGTGAAGCTGCCGTTCAACGCGTCATCCCAAGTCGCGCCTTTTGCTTCTGAGACGCCGGGCATCAGATCGGCGGGATTCCAGTGGCTGACGAGATGGCGATACATCGCGGTTTCGTCGCCGAGTTTTAGCACGGCGGCGAGTTTGTAGATCTTGTCGCCGGCCTGGGATGGAGCGTTGCGGTTGAACGACAGCAGCCGCGTCCATTGATCGGCGGATAGACTTGTCAGCACCGACGCCAGAAGCTGCCGCAACGGTCCAGGCACGAGTTGCAGTTTCGGCCAGTAGGTCGAGGCAAACTGATAGCGATTATATCCGGCGAACAATTCGTCGCCACCGTCGCCGGACAATGCGACGGTCACGTGCTGGCGCGTCATCTGCGACACGAGGAAGGTCGGAATCTGCGACGAGTCGGCGAAGGGTTCGTCGTAGAAGTCCGGCAGCCTGGGAATGACGTCGAGCGCCTGCTGCGGCGAAACGATCATCTCGGTATGCTCGGTGCCGAGATGTTTCGCGACAGCGGCGGCATAGCCGGCTTCGTTGTAGCCGGGTAGATCGAAGCCGATGGAATAGGTGCGCACAGGGCCCGCATTCGCGGTCTGCATCAGTGCGGCGACAGTGGAAGAGTCGACGCCGCCCGACAGAAATGCGCCGACAGGCACGTCGGCGACCATGCGGCGACGTACCGAGTCTTGCAGCAAGGTTTCGAGTTGGCTGGTGAGCTCGACATCGCTTCCTTGCAGGGGATTGGCCAAGCCGTTGCGCGCGACCTCGCGGGCATCCCAGTATTTTTCGATGCTCGGTTTGCCGTTCGCTGGTAGTGTCAGGATCGCGCCGGGCTCGAGCATCCGCACGCCCTGATAGATCGTGTGTGGCGCGGGCACATAGCTGAGCCGCATGAAGGCGGCGACGGCGGAGCGGTCGACGCGCGGCTCCCAGCCCGGATAGGCGCGCAGCGATTTCAATTCGGAACCGAATAGAAACAGGCCGTCGAACTTTGCCCAGTACAACGGCTTGATGCCGAGCCGGTCGCGCACCAGCATTAAGGTCCGCTCTTTGCGATCCCAGATGCCGAGCGCGAACATGCCGATCAGGCGCTTGATGGTTGCGGTGACGCCGTAGGCCGAGAACGCTTCCAGCATCACCTCGGTGTCTGAATGGCCCCGAAAGGTGGCGCCGCGAGCCTCTAGCTCAGCCCGTAATTCCTGGAAATTATAAACTTCGCCGTTGTAGGTAATGACGAAACGGCCGTCGGACGACGTCATCGGCTGGTGCCCGGCCGGCGACAGATCGACGATGGAGAGGCGGCGATGCGTGATCGCAATGCCCGCCTCAGCGTCGCTCCAGAGGCCGTTATCGTCGGGACCACGGTGGGCGAGGCTGTCTGCCATGGCGGCGGCGCCGCGCTCAAGCGCTTCGCGCGAGCCCGCTGCCGGATTTCGAACGCCTGCGATCCCGCACATTATCCAAGTCCAGAAGCTTAGAATTAGCAGTGTCGGACGAACATGCTAGAAGGCATGCGACACCCGGCATAGGACAGTTTCGCCCGGAAAAATCAATGGCTTCGACTTCCATGCCGCGATCAAAACCGGTGCTGGTCTATCTTGTGACCGAGGACTGGTATTTCTTGTCGCATCGCCTGCCGATGGCCTGTGCGGCGTTGCGTGCAGGCTATGACGTTCATGTTGCGACCAATGTGGTCGATGGCGGCGCGGCGATCGAAGGCTACGGCTTCAAATTGCATCCGCTGAACTGGCGGCGCGGTAGCGCACGCCCGCACGATCTCATCCGCATCCTCGGCGAAATCCGCGCTCTGTATAAACAGCTCCAGCCGGACATCGTCCATCATGTGGGGGTGCAACCGGCGGTCATCGGCTCGCTCGCCAGCATAGGTCTCCCGATCGTAAAGCTGCACGCGATGGCGGGGCTGGGCTTCGCCTTTACGTCGAAGACATTGCGGGCGCGTGTGACTGGATTTGCCGTGCGGCTGACGATGCGTGCGCTGCTCAATCGACCACGCAACGCGGTGCTGGTGCAAAATCCGGACGACCGTGCCGCGGTGACGGCGCTCGGTATCGCTCTGGATCGTATATTTCTCATTCCCGGTTCTGGCGTCGATACCGAAACATTGACGCCGATGCGAGAGCCGGAAGGCCGCATGACGGTCGGCTATGTCGGCCGCTTGCTCGCGGACAAGGGCGTGCGCTCGTTGGTCGAAGCTTTCAAAATTCTGAGCGGGCGGGGCCGCGACATTCGCTTTGTTTTGGCGGGCGAGCCAGATCCGGCCAATCCGGCCTCGATCCCGGAGAGCGAGATCGCCGCATGGAAGCAGATTGCGGGGCTCGAACTGCTCGGCCATATAGGCGACATTCGCCCCGTCTGGGCGATGTCGCACATCGCTGTGCTGCCCTCCCGCCGGGAAGGTCTGCCGAAGAGCTTGCTTGAAGCCGCCGCCTGCGGCCGTCCGATTGTCGCGACCGACGTGCCGGGCTGTCGCGAGATTGCGCGTCCTGGCGTCAACGCGCTGCTCGTGCCGGCGGACGATGCCGCGGCATTGGCTGAAGCCATCGACCGGCTCGCGACCGATGCCGACATGCGGAGGCGTTTCGGCGCCGCCGGCCGCGCCATGGTCGAAGCCGAATTTTCGGAGCATCACATCGGCCAGGAGATCGTGGCGCTGTACGCCAAGTTGCTGGACCGGAACGCAAAGCCCGTCTAAACAGCGGAAAATCCTAGGACATTCCAAGCGTGGCGCATTCCAGAAAAATCGCAGTGATCGGGCTCGGCTATGTCGGCCTGCCGGTTGCTGTGGCGTTCGCACGGGCCGGCAGCCCGGTCATCGGCTTCGACATCAACGAGAGCCGCATTGCTGAGCTGCGCTCCGGTCACGACCGCACCCGCGAAGTGGAACAGGCCGATCTCAAGCTCGCAACGTTGCGCTACGAGAGCGATCCGGCCAATCTGGCCGATGCCGATTTCTACATCGTCACCGTGCCGACGCCGATCGACGACGCGCGACGTCCGGACCTCGGCGCGATGCTGGGTGCGTCGAAGACGGTGGGCACCGTGCTCAAGCGTGGCGATATCGTCGTCTACGAGTCGACGGTCTATCCCGGCGCGGTCGAGGAAGAGTGCATTCCCGTTCTGGAAAGATATTCCGGTCTCACGGCAGGCGCGGATTTTTCCGTCGGCTATTCGCCCGAGCGCATCAATCCCGGCGACAAGAAACATCGCTTCGAAACCATTACCAAGGTCGTCTCTGCGCTCGACACCTCTACGCTCGATATCGTCGCAGAAGTTTACGGTTCGGTGGTGACCGCCGGCATTCACCGTGCGCCTTCGATCAAGGTGGCGGAGGCCGCCAAGGTGATCGAGAACACGCAGCGCGATCTGAACATCGCCTTCATGAACGAGTTGTCGGCAATATTCCGCCAGCTCGATATCGATACCGGCGACGTGCTCGCAGCGGCCGCGACCAAATGGAATTTCATGAAGTTCGAGCCGGGTCTGGTCGGCGGCCACTGCATTGGCGTCGATCCGTATTACCTGACCTCGGCGGCAGAGCAGCTCGGCTATAACCCGCAGGTCATCCTCTCCGGGCGCCGTATCAACGATCATATGGCGGAATTCGTCGCGACAAAGCTCGTCAAACTTCTGTCGGCAAAAGGCGTGGCGCTGTCTGGCGCACGGGTTGGCGTGCTCGGCCTTACCTTCAAAGAAAATGTACCGGACCTGCGTAACTCCAAGGTGCCGGACATCATCGCCGAACTGCGCGATTACGGGATCGAACCCCTCGTTCACGACCCGATCGTCACCGCAAGCGACGCGCGTCACGAATATGGCCTCGAACTGGTCGAGAAGGAAGCTATCTCCAATCTCGACGCACTGATCGTCGCCGTCGCGCATGACGAGTTCCGGGACATGGGATCGACGCTTTTCCAGCGTGTCCGTTCACCCGGGGTCGTCCTGGATCTCAAGGGCATCCTCGACGAAAGTGCAATGCCGGCGGGGATGAACTACTGGAGCCTGTAAGGCCCTTTGTTCGAAATCAGGGAGCTGATCTTTGTTGACACTGAAGGCGCGGCTCCTCGAGCGGCTCCATGAAAGCGACTTGCTGCGCCCGCTGCAATGGCAGTATTTCGCCAATATTACGGTCGGCGTTATCGGCGCTTTCTACGTGCTCTTGCTTGGCAGAATGCTCGGCATCCACGAATTCGGCGTGTACGCGATCGTAATCGCCACTCCTACCTTGGTCTCAAACTGTTTCGATCTGCGTTTGCAGGAAACCATCATCTACTTGCAAAGCCGGATAAATGCCGACGAAGGGATTGACGGCAAGACCATCGCATCGATCGTGACGATCGACCTACTGGCTCGCCTGATCGGCTTTATCCTCTCAGTCCTCGTGGGACTGCTGGTAATTGCCCATCTGGGTATGGAGACCGGATTCGGGATTGTTTTGATAGCCTCCCTGTCTGTTTTGGTTGCGAAGGCTGGAAACAGCCCTGCCATGGGTATTCTCAGGGTGTGGGGGAGGCTCGATTATTTTGCCAAATGCCAAGTCTCCGATTGGTCGGTGCGAATTTTACTACTCCTCGCGTTACAGCAGACCGGAAACCTTGGGCTGTTCTCCATCCTCGTTTCTCAGGTCTGTTCGGCCCTCTTCCATAATGGCCTGGTCGTCGCGCGCGCCAATCGCCTTTTTAGGAAGGAAGCTGGAAGTTCGATCTTTTCCGACCTTGATTCCGTCGGCAGGACCTGGCGTGCGCACCGTCCACTTCTTCTGAACGGCCAAGCTATATCGATTTCTGATTCCGTAATCAAGGAACTGGACACGATCGTAATTGCCTCAATCTTGTCCATCAACTCTGCCGGCGCTTACAAGATGGCGAAGAACTTCGCGGGGATTGCCTGGCGGGCGGCCGATCCGATTTATATCGTGGTACTACCGCGTCTTGCAGAATTGTACGGCCAG
>DASYCM010000075.1:0-3217 GCA_036500165.1 Pseudolabrys sp. | reverse complement strand
ACGTTGCGAGAAGCTCATCACCGCGCTCATGATGTGCTCGATCATGATGATGGTGATGCCGCGCTCGTTCAGCCGCATCAGCAGCTTCAGGATGTCGTCGATTTCGGAATGCGACAGGCCGGCCATGGATTCATCGGCGATCAAGAGTTTCGGCTCCGCACCGACGGCGCGGGCGAGCTCGAGCTTGCGCATCTCGACCTGCGTCAGGTCGCGCGGCATATGCTTGGCCTTGGCGGCGAGCCCAACCATCTCGAGAAGTTCGAGGCAGCGTGAATCCAGATCGCCAGCCGAGCGCAATGGCCCCATCCGCGAATGCACCGTGTAGAGCAGCGGAACGCGCAGGTTGTCGACCAGGTTCATGCTGTGGAAGGGCCGCGGCAACTGGAAGCTGCGGGCGAGGCCGCGGTGAGTGCGCTGATGTGCCGCGAGGCCGTCCAGCTTTTGCCCGTCGAAACGGACGTGGCCGTTTTCGTTCTGCAGGGTACCGCAGATGCAATTAACCAGCGTACTCTTGCCCGAGCCGTTGGGGCCGATCAGGCCGAGGCGTTCGCCCGGCTGCACTTCGAGATCGATGCCGTCGAGCGCGACAAAGCCGCCGAAGCGCTTCGTAATATTATCGACGTGGAGGAGGGCTGTCATGGCTTCCTCCATTTACGAAGGCGTTCCTGCACCAGACCGACGATGCCATTCGGTGCGATGATGACGAAGCCGACCAGCATCAGGCCGACGATCAGCAGGTTGACCGCCGACGAAATCGTGACGGTGGCGTATTGTTGCGCCGAGCCGAGCAAGATGGCGCCGACCAGTGGCCCGACCCAACTTGTAGTGCCGCCGATCATCGGCATGGCGATCGAGTTGACCGCATATTCGAGGCCGAAGGCCGACGACGGCTGCAGGTAACCGATGTAGTAGGGGAACGGCGCACCGGCCATGCCCATGAAGGCGCCGGACAACGTCGTCGCAATCAGCTTCACGCGCAGCGTCGGCACGCCGGACGCCTCGGCGGCGAGTTCGTCGTCGCGGATGGTGGCAAAGCCGAAGCCTAACTGCGAGCGCTCGATGGCGCGCGCCGTGATCAGGGCGATGACCGTCAGCGACAGCATCATGAAAAACAGATACTCGATGTAGTTGATCTCGATACCGCCGGGCAGCTCAAGTGTTTCCGGCCGGATGATGTACGCGCCGCGCGAGCCGCCGACGAAGTCCCAGTTCACTACCAAGGTTTGCAATACGACCGCGAGCGCCAGTGTTGCGATGGCGAAGAAAGAGCCGCGCAGCCGCAGTGTCAGGTAACCCATACCGAGGCCGGCAATGCCGGATACCAGCGCGCCGATCACGATCAGCACCGGGATCGGCACCGGGTAGAACTTGTGCATGAACACGGAGGCGTAGGCGCCCATGGCGAAGAACGCGGCCGAGCCGAAATTCACGTAGCCGCAATAGCCGCCGAGGATGTTCCAGGCCGTCGCCAGCACGATGAATTGCAGGATCGTGTAGCTGGCGAAATACAGGTAATCGATGCGAATGATGTGCGCGATCGCCATGATGACGGCGGCGACGGCGACGGTGATGAGCGAGAATTTTGCCGTGGTCACAACGGTCACCGTCCGAACAAGCCCGCTGGCCGGAACGCCAGCGTGAGCAAAAGGAAGCCGAACGATACGGCGGGCGCCCAGGACGGGCCATAGAAGGTCGCGGTCAGGCTTTCGACGACTCCAAGCAGCAGCGCGGCGATCAGCGTGCCGGGCATGCTGCCAAGCCCGCCGAGCACGCAGATCGCGAAGATACGGCCGATATATTCACGCCCGACTGATGGTTCGACCGGCTGGATGATGATCAGCAACGCGCCGGCAACCGCGGCGGTCGCGATCGACAGACCGAAGGCGATGCGTTTGATCTTGATCGGATCGACCGCCATCAATTGCAGTGCGAGTTGATCTTGCGACACCGCCATGATGGCTCGGCCGACGAAGGTGCGTGTGACGAACAATTGCAGCGCGCCGAACAGCGCCAGCGCGGCGATGCACGGCACCAGCATGCGCAGCGGGAAATCGACGAAACCGACATGGACCGTGGGCCCAATATAGGCAGCCTCGACGTAACGGTAATCGACGCCGAATACCAGGATGAGTCCTACTTCTGTGACGAACAGCAGGCCGAAGAAGAAGGCGAGGCCGCGCAGGGAGTCCTGGCCGCGTTTTTCAAACGACAGATAATAGACTTGATAGACCGACGCGCCGAGCACGTAGAAGAACGGCAACGCGATGATGCTGATCAGGATCGGATCGACGCCAAAATTGATGTTGAAGTAGTAGGCGATGTACGAGCCGAGAATGACGAAGGCCGGATGCGCGATATTGACGATGTCGAGCATGCCGAACGAAATCGAAATGCCCGCGGTCACGGCGGCATAGAACGCGCCGAGCAGAAGCCCCGCCGCGATCGCGTTCAGAAACAAGTCCCAGGAAATTTCCATACCGCTCCCAACCGGACCATTCGAAGAACTCAGATCGGGCACTCGGCGCCGGGCGGCGCATGCATCCAGGCCGCGGTCTGCAGGCCCTAAGCCTGATTGTCGAAAGTCCGGGTCCGTTTCCCCACTGAAGTTTTCGTTTCTTATTCCGCCCGTATTCTCGAGCTTGAAGCCTTAGTTTGCAGGAAGGCTGACGGCTTGGCTAGCCTGTTGATCGGGCAAGTGAACAGTCTCGATTGCGTATTTGGTGCAAACCGGTCGCCCACGCGGTGGGCGCACGCCAGACAACAAAAAACCCGCGATCGGGGTGTGCCGGATGGCGGGGTCTTGTAACGAAGCGTGGGCGATCAGGCCGCCGCGGCTTGTGGCCGCACGCCTTCCGGCAGCGGCATCGGCTTGTTGGCGCTGTCTTTGAACTCGACGGTCATGAAGACCATTTCCTTGTCGCCGAGATTTTCCAGATCGTGCACCTTGAACTCGTCTTTGCCGTAGGTTTCGTGGCGGGTCTCGCCGGGAACATAGGTATAGTCGGCCGTGGTGCCGTCATGGACGTGCTGACGGCCTTTGCCGCCGGACACCGACGTCCAGAAATAGTCCAGCACGTGGCGGTGGAACCCGATGCGCTCGCCGGGGGCGAGGCGGATGATCCAGACGCGGCTGCGCTCGTTCTCCGACAACAGGGTCGAGCCGACGCAGGGGTTCGGGTTCTCGGCTTCGCGGGCGAATTCCGCCTGAAGCTCGGGC
>DASYCM010000074.1:0-2891 GCA_036500165.1 Pseudolabrys sp. | reverse complement strand
CTGCTGCGCGTTGTTCATCAACGGCGATACGTCGCGGATCGGGCGAATGTCGACCTGCGAACGCGGCAGGAAGGCGACAGCGCCGTCGAGGTCGACGGTGAAACCACCCTTGACCTGATTGAAGATGGTGCCCGTGACCTTCTCGTTGGCAGTGAAGCTCTTCTCGAGCTTGCCCCAGCTTTCCTCGCGCCGCGCCTTGTCACGCGACAGGACCGCTTCACCGAGCGCGTTCTCGACGCGCTCCAGGTAAACTTCGACTTCGTCGCCAACCTTGAGCGGGTCCTTGCGGCCCGGGCCCATGAATTCGCGAACGGCAACGCGGCCTTCGGTCTTCAGACCGACGTCGATGACGGCCATATCTTTTTCAATGCCGACGACAGTGCCCTTGATGACGGAGCCTTCCTGCAAATTGCCGGTGTTGAAGGACTCGTCGAGCATCGCGGCGAAATCTTCACGCGACGGAGCGGTAGCTGTAGCTGTGGCCATGTAGTCTCCTGTAAGCCGGCGCCGGTGGTTTGAATGAAGTCCCGAACATGCGGGCCGAAGGCTTGGCAAAACCTTCGGCGACCAACGCGAATCCCGTGAACGGAATTCAAATTGGCCGGCGCTAATACCGTACGGTCGGAACGATTGAGCTTGTCTCGGGCGCCTTACGTCGAAACACGAGCGGGGCTTTGGCCTCCAAACCGCGGGGCGCGTTAAGCGCGTCCCCGGCCCGCTCGAGAAGCCTCGACGATGTCGATGGCAGCCCGAAGTGCGCTGGATATATCCATATTGGTGGTGTCGAGCAAGACCGCATCCGCCGCCTGCTTCAGGGGCGAGATGGCCCGGCCGGTGTCGCGGGCGTCGCGGGCGACGATGTCGGCCAGCACCGTGGCTTCGTCGATGGCTTTACCCTGACCCCGGTATTCGGCGGCGCGGCGGCCGGCCCGGACCTCGGGGGTGGCGGTGACAAAGATTTTGCAGTCGGCATCCGGGCAGATGACGGTGCCGATATCGCGGCCGTCGACCACCGCGCCGGGCGGTTTGGCGGCAAAATCACGCTGAAACGTCACCAAAGCGGCCCGAACCTCAGGAATTGCCGACACCAGGGAGGCGGCCTCGCCGATGGCCGGCCCTTTCAGGGCAGCCTCGTCGAACGTCGCCGGTTCGAGCGCGACGGCCATGGCGGCCGCGGCGGCCACGTCGTCCGGCCGCTTGCCGGTATCGAGTAACCCCTTGGCGACGGCGCGATAAAGCAGCCCGGTGTCGAGATGTCGCAGGCCGTAATGGCCGGCCAGGCGCTTGCCGAGCGTGCCTTTGCCCGACGCCGCCGGTCCATCGATGGCGATGATCATGAAAGATCGGCGCCGAGCGAGCGCATCAGGCCGGTGAAGTCCGGGAAGCTCGTGGCGATGAACGCGCTATCGTCGATGCGCACCGGCGTCTCGCTGGCCAGACCCATCATCAAAGCCGACATGGCGATGCGATGATCCATGTGTGTCTTCACTTCGCCACCGCCGGGCACGCTGCCGGTGCCGTGCACCAGAAGATCGTCGTCGATGATTTCGACTTTGACGCCGTTGACGCGCAGCATATCGGCGGTCGCCTCAAGGCGATCGGATTCTTTCACGCGCAATTCTTTAAGCCCGCGCATGCGCGTGGTGCCTTTGGCAAATGCGGCGGCGACCGCGAGGATGAGATATTCGTCGATCATCGATGGCGCGCGCTCGGGCGGCACTTCGACGCCCTTGAGCTGCGAGAAGGTGACGCGCAGATCGGCGACTTCCTCGCCGCCATCGTCGCGCGTCGCCAAAGTTTCGATGTTCGCGCCCATGTCCTTGAGCGTGAGAAAAAGCCCGGTTCGCAAGGGGTTTGTCATCACCGCGTCGAGCGTGATGTTGCTGCCCGGCGTCACCAGCGCGCCGACCATTGGAAACGCCGCCGATGACGGATCGGCCGGCACCACAACATTGGCGGGCTCGAGTTCGGGTTGACCTTGCAACACGATGCGGCGGCCGTGCTGACCGTGCGGCTTGCTGACAATCTTGGCGCCGAAATGTTTCATCATGCGTTCGGTGTGATCGCGCGTCGCTTCGGCTTCGATCACCGTCGTCTCGCCCGGCGCGGCAAGACCGGCGAGCAGCACTGCCGACTTCAACTGCGCCGACGGCACCGGCGACTCGTAGGTGATCGGCAACGCATCGGTCGCGCCTTTAAGCGTCAGCGGCAGACGGTCGCCGTCCGCCGACGCGACGACGCGCGCGCCCATCTGTTCCAGCGGCGTGAGCACGCGGCGCATCGGCCGGCTGCGCAATGACGCATCGCCATCGAACGTCGCGGTGATGCCGCAGCCTGCCACCGCGCCGACGACGAGGCGGCAGCCGGTGCCGGAATTGCCGAAATCCAGCGGAGCCACCGGCTGGGCAAAGCCGCCGACGCCGACGCCGTGAACGTGCCAGATCCCGTCCGGCGTCCGCTCCACCTTGGCGCCCAGCGCCCGCATGACCTCAGCCGTATGGAGGACGTCCTCTCCCTCCAGCAGCCCGCCGATGGTGGTTTCGCCGACCGTCAGCGCCCCCAGAATCAGGGCCCGATGGGAGATCGATTTGTCGCCCGGAACACGCAAACGGCCCTTCAGCGGGCCACTCCGGCGGGCAGTAAGGGGGGTCAATTCGGCGGTGGTCACGGTAAACGGTGTCCTTCTAAGGCCTGGCCGTCCTACCACCCGCCGCGGACAGCGTCATCCCAAAGCCCTTGCAGCGCGATTCGGCCAGTTCGGAACGCTTGACAGGGAAGCCGCAACTAGCCAAGTGAAGCACCGTTTACAGCGATGCGTCGCTTTACAGACCTTTCTGAGGAACCTTGACCGTGGCCAAATCCGAGCTTGGCACCAAGCGCGTCTGCCCCGA
>DASYCM010000073.1:0-9251 GCA_036500165.1 Pseudolabrys sp. | reverse complement strand
GTAGCGGTGGTGCCACACTCCGCCTATTTCGGCCCCGGACTGATCGCGACCGTGCACCTGAGCGCCGCCCTGTCACGCGCGCCGTTCGTCGAGCGTCTTTACGTCGACCTTGCGGACGACCCGTTCGGCGACTGGTATGTTCCCAAAAGCGGTACTCTCCAGGTACCGCAAGGTCCGGGCCTCGGCGTCGAGCCGGACTTGAAGCTTCTGGAGAAGCTGCGCGTCGATTGAGTTTTCGTTCCTGCCGGAGAGCCTCATGAAAATTACCTCGATCAAGGTCAATCACGTTCGCTTTCCGGTCGAGGAGCCGATCGTCAACGCGCTGCCGATGCCGACGATGCAGCGCGACTTTCTTGCCGTCCGCTTGCAGACCGACGAAGGCATCGAGGGCATCGGCGTCACCGGGTTTGGCGGCAAACTCCTGCCGGCGCTCAAACTCGCCGTCGAATTGTTCGGCGAAGTTATCACCGGCGAAGACCCGATGCGTCCTGAATTGGTAGCTTCGAAGTTGCGCACGGCGTCGGGCCCTTGCGGCCCGGGCGGCCTCGCCACGCTGGCGATGACACCCATCGACACCGCGCTGTGGGATATTCGCGGCAAGGCGCTGAACCAGCCGGTGTCGCGGTTGCTCGGCGGCTTGCGCGACAAGGTGCCTGCCTACGCCAGCGGCGCGCTACCGCGCACCACGCCGACCGACAAACTCGCGCCGGCGGCGCACGCGCTGGTCAAGAAGGGCTACACCCAGATCAAGACGCAGATGGCGGTGCCCGGCCTGACGCCGGCGCAAGAGATAGAACGCATCCGCATTATCCGCGACGCCGTCGGGCCCAACACCAACCTGATGGTGGACATCAACGAACGCTGGGGCGTCGCCGAAGCTATCGGCATCCTCAGCCGCATCGAAGATCTCGGCCTCGGCTGGATCGAAGACCCCACAACGGCCACTGACTATAAGGGCCTTGCGGAAATCACAGCGGCGCTCGACACACCGATCTGCGCTGGCGAACGTCTCTACGACGTCGCGCCTTTCCAGCAACTGATGTCGCACCGCTCGGTCGACATCGTCATGATCGATCTGCTGCGCGTCGGCGGCATCACGCCGTGGATGAAGGTCGCCGGCATGGCGGAAGGCTTTTTCATGCCGGTGGTGAGCCACTTGCTCCCGGAAATCCATGTATCGCTCATCGCGGCCGTGCCGAATGCCACGCTGCTCGAATACATGCCGTGGACTTGGCGCATGTTCGAAAACCCACCCATCCCCGTGAACGGCGAGATGACGGTGCCGACCGGCCCTGGCTTCGGGCTTAAATTCGCGCCGGACCTGTTCACGACCTACGGCGTCAACTGACGCTCCCCCGATCCTCCTCATCAAATCACGGATAAGACCATGCGCTTCACTACTTTGGGCAACACCGGCCTTCGCGTCAGCATCGCCGGCCTTGGTTGCGGCGGCTTCAGCCGGCTCGGATTGGCGACAGGTAAAACCGAAGATCAGGCCGCCGACCTCGTCCTTGAAGCCGTCGACCTCGGGATCAACTTCATCGACACCGCGCCGGCCTATGGCACCGAGGCGACGGTCGGCAAGGCATTAAAGAAGTTGACCCGCGACAAGGTCGTGGTCGCAACCAAAGTCCACGTGTTGCGCAATGGCGAATTGTACAATGCGGAGCGCGTGACGCAGAGCATCGATAACTCGCTGAAGCTTATGGGTACCGACTACATCGACGTATTCCAATTGCACGGTGTCCGCACGACAGAATACGACCACGCCACCAATGTTGTTTTGCCGGCACTGCTGGCGGCGAAGGAAAAGGGCAAGATCCGCCATCTCGGCATCACCGAGCAGCCGACCGATGACTTCACCCACCAGATGCTGACCCGCGCCGTGAATGACGGCACATGGGAAGTATTCATGATCGCCTTCAACATGATGCATCAGGGCGCGCGCAAGAAGCTTTTCCCGCAGATCCTCGAAAAGAAGATCGGCACGCTGTTGATGTTCGCGGTACGCAGCATCTTCACCCGGAACGAACGTGTTGTTGCCGCACTCAAGCAGGCTGCGGCGCAGGGCAAGGTCTCTCAAGCGATTGCCGACAACCCGGAACCGCTGGGCTTCTTGCTGCACAAGGACGGCGCTAGCAGCCTCACGGAGGCGGCTTATCGCTTTGCCGTTCATGAACCCGGCGTCGACGTCGTTCTATTCGGCACCGGCGACCGCGATCATCTGCATGCCAACGTCAAATCGCTGCTGATGCCGCCCCTGCCCGCCGCCGATACGGCGAAGCTTGCGGAACTCTTCGGCACATTGATCGACGTCGGCATGGACGCCTCGCCGACCCAGGAAAAGAAATAAGAGAAGACGCAAGTCAGCGTGACGTCTTGCGGCCGCGCATGCCTTTGGGCGAGTCAGACGTTTTCCCCTTGCCCTTGACCAGCGTCGCGCCGTGCGTTTTGGCGTAGACGCGCAACTCCGCTTCGATCAGGTCGTACATGTCGCGCGCCGCCGGCAGCAAGGTCTGCCCGGCGCGCGTCAGAATACCGACCTGCCGCGTCACCTTCGGCTTGACCAGCGGAACGAAGACGATGTCCTCGGCTACCGCCGGCTTGGTGAGCCGCGGCAAAATGGTGATACCGACGCCCTGCCGCACGCAGTCCATCACTGACGTCCGGCTCGACACCGAGATCACCGGATTTTCGATCCACTCGCCGAGCCCGTGACCGATCAGTGTCTCGAAGCCGTCATTGCCGATCAGTCTTTCACCGGTGAGCTGGTTCCAGGTCAGCGGCGTCTTCCGGCTTGCGATCGGATGATCGCAGCGGCACGCGACGCCATAAGTGTCGGCCGCGATTGGATTAAACGTCAGCTTGGGATCGTCGACCACCTTGGTTGCAATGCCGATGTCGGCCGCCCCTTCCGCGACCAGCCGGCGGATATGCCGCGAGCGTTCGTCCGTCACCTTGATCGCGATGTCCGGATGACTGACGAGAAAGCGGCGCAATATGGCAGGAAACCACTCTTCGGCCAGAAATGGCGCCACCGCCACCGATAATGAACCGCGCTCGGCCTTGGCGAGCTGATGCACGTCGTTGACGACGCGGTCGTGCCTCCGCAGTAATTCGGCGAATAGCGGCGTCAGAGTCTCGCCCAAGGGAGTAAGGCGGGCGCGGTGGCCTTTCTCGAACAAAGGCGCGCCCACCTGCAGTTCGAGATCGCGCATCGCGGTCGACACCGCCGCCGCCGAACGCGAGGTACCGGAGGCCGCCGCGCGGAAGCTGCCGCTTTCCGCCGCGATCAAAAACTGCCGCAACCGCTGGATTCTGAACGTATCTGACATAGCCGGCCGGTTTCAGATTTTATGAAGTTTATTTCCATTAATTGCGTTTGGCAAAACATCACGGGGTCTCGAAACTACCCGTTCGGGCATTCAAGAGCCGCCAACTAGCAAAAAATATCACGTCCGGGAGGCCGCCATGACCGAAGAACAACTTTCCGATCTCGCCAAGCGCATAGGTCTTGGCCAGGCCTATGCGGATTATCCGGCGCTGGTGAAAGCCGCGGCGGAACGCGGGCTGGCAACAACGCCTGCGCTCGATGCGGCACGCACGCCCCATACCGAGCCGGCGCACTTTTTCGTCGTTCAGACGGACGCCTCATGAGCGATCTCGACTTTTTCACGATTGCCGATGCCGCCAGGCTTATTCAATCGCGCAAGCTGTCGCCGGTCGAACTCACCGGGCACGCCCTATCCCGGATCGAGAAGCTCGATCCGACATACAACGCATTTATCGAGGTCACCGCGGAAGACGCGCTGGCACAAGCCAGGATGGCCGAACTTGAGATCAGGGCTGGCCGCTATCGCGGACCAATGCACGGCATTCCCTATGGCCTTAAAGACCTGATCGACGCCGAGGGCTTGCGTACGACCTGCCATTCCAAAATTCTGGCCGACAATATCGCCGCCAAGGATGCTCATGTCGTGACGCGGTTGCGCGAAGCCGGCGCGGTGCTGATAGGGAAGATGGCATTGCACGAATTCGGCTCCGGCGGCCCAACATCCGAATTGCCGTGGCCGCCAGCCCGCAATCCCTGGAACAAGAAGCTGCATCCCGGCGGCTCGTCGAGCGGCCCTGCCGCGGCGGTAGCGGCCGGCATGATCCCCGCCGCACTCGGTAGCGACACCGGCGGCTCGATACGCAATCCGGCGACCTGCTGCGGTATCGTCGGCATGAAACCGACTTACGGTCTCGTCAGCCGCAGTGGCGCCGTACCATTAGCGTTTTCGCTCGACCATATCGGCCCTCTGACGAGGACGGTCGAAGACAATGCCATCGTCCACGAGAGCATCGCCGGCTACGACCCGAGCGACATCAGTAGCCGCAACGTGCTGCCGAAAAATTGCGTTACGGGGCTGCGCAGCGGCATCAAAGGCTTGCGCATCGGCGTCATCGAGCATTTCTACACGACCGACGCCGACGCCAATGACGAATTGAAGGGTGGCATCGACCGGGCCATCGTTGTGTTGCGTGAACTTGGCGCCGACGTTCGGACCGTGAAGCTCTCGCCACTCTCGACATGGGCCGCTTGCGGCCGCGCCATCATTCAGGCCGAGTCATACGTGGTGCACGAGGCCTGGCTGAAGCAACGTCCGCAGGATTATTGCGAGATCAGCCGCCGCAAGCTGTTGTCCGGCGCTTTCATCCGCGCCGAGGAGTACATCAAGGCGTTGCAGGCTCGCACTGTGCTGTCCGCAGAGTTCGATACGTTGATGAAAGACTATGACGCCGTCATCACGCTGTCGGGGCTTGAGCTGCCGTGCGAACTCGACGATCCCGAAAAGATCGCCAGGACCTACGAGCGCCATGTCCGCATGCCGTTCAATATTACCGGTACGCCGGCGATCGCGGTGCCGACCGGCTTCTCACGCGACGGCATTCCACTTGGCATGCAGATCTGCGGCAAGGCCTTCGACGAACCAATGGTCTATCGCGTCGCGCACGCCTACTGTGAAGCGGCCGGGTGGGCCGCGCAACGTCCGAATCTATAAGAGTTTAAGCCCTGCGGGCGCGACGCTGTCCAAACTCTGACGTTCAAGGCTTCGCCGGCACCATGCCTTGCGGCACAAGGACCGCAGCAGCCGACGGCCCCGAGACAAACCGCGTGAAATCGGCCGCTAACGCGGCTTGTTTGGCCTCTTTGCTGACGACGAGGACATAGGTCGTGTAGTTCTGTATTTCCTCCGGGAGCGGCCCGACAAGCGTCACGCCCGGCGTCGCCTTGATTTCCGCGACGGGATAAATCCCAAGTTCGACCTCGCCTTTTGCGACCGGATCGATGAGCCGGAAATCGCCGGAAATAAGCCTTGTCTTGGGGCCCACCTGATCGGCAAGGCCGAGCCCCTGGATCAGTCCTGCAGCATAGATACCCGCCGAACCGCCGCTGGCGGGGTTCGGATAGGAGATCGACGTCGCCGCCAGCAAGGTTTTTTTGAAGGCCTCTACGGTGCCGATGGCCGGAAGCGGCGTACCGTCCTTGACGGCAAGACCGACGCCGATCTTCCCGATCTCGATTTTGACATCGGGCGCCAGATGACCACCGATCATCAAGGTATCCGCCGCTGACCGGCTGACAAACGCGATGTCGAAAGATTCACCACCGTTGATGCGCTTGACCAAGCCACCGGCCGTATCATTGTCGATGGCGACCGTGTGCCCGGTCTGTTTCTCGAAACTCCGCGCCATCGCGATCGGGAAATGCTTGAACGCGCCCGCCGTCAGAACCTTTAGCTCGGCTGCGGCGGCGGCAGGCAAATTCAGTATCCAGAAAAGAGTGGCCCAAACGGCAATATATTCGAGTTTCACGGTATTCGTCCCCGGCAAGTCAGCCCAACCTTATTTCAAAACGCGACGAGCCACCTTCATGCGCTGAACGGCATCGCCCGCCAGATGCGACCAGATGAAGCTATCGCGCACCAGCTTGTCGGCGTTTTCGTCGACGATGCCGGCGCTGTCGTGGATATCGGCGTTGAGCTCCGCGACCTCCTGGATAATGTCGGTGGCGAGGTTCATCACCAAACCGGCATTCGCTGAGTGCGCACGCTGATCGTGTTCGTAGGCGACGCGCAGCACGTAAGATCGCAACGCCTCGGTCAGTGCCGACATACGGCCGATCTTGAGCTGGACCGACTGCTGCTCTTTCAGGAGCTTGCCGCCTTGCGTCGCGGTGCGCGCCAGGTTGATCGACTGCTCGCAGGCGGCATCGCAGACGCCAAGCGCGTTGGCGGCCAGTTCGAGATCGCCGAACAGATCGCCCGAAGCGTCCCCCGTGCTTTTGGCATAGGCGCCGTTCACTTCGCCGACGACGTTGGCGTGCGGCACGCGGGCGTTCTCGAAGATCATTTCGCCGTTCTGATAGAACCGCCAGCCGCTCTTGTTGAACACTTTGCCGACACGAAAGCCCGGCGTGTCCTTCGGCACAAGGAACAGCGTCACCGCGTTGCGCAGCGGCGCGTTCGGATCGGTGCGGACGTCGAGGAAGAACAGCTTGCCGACGTTGCCGTTAGCGATAAAGGTCTTCTCGCCGTTCAGTATCCACTCGTCGCCCTTACGCTCGGCGCGCAGTTTGACGCCGGCCTTCGGGTCGTCCGGCGGCAGGCGATTGTCGGAGCCGCCGCTCGGCTCGGTGATGCCCTTGCCCAGTACGAAAGTGTCGTCTGCCATGAATGGCTTGAGGAAGCGATCCTTCTGATCCTGCGTACAGGCTTGCGAGATCAAATGACTCCACTTCCAGCACTGGCTGAACGCCTTCGACATGGCGCTGTCGCCACGCGCCAGTTCGGCCATCACCAGCGCTTGCGTAACAAAGTCGATGGCGTGACCGCCGTACTGCTTCGGCACCACAGCCGTACGGAATCCGAGCTTGGAGCCCTTCTTAATGATCTCCCAATCGATCGTCTTGGCCGGGTCGGCGATACGGTCGCGCTCCAGCGAAGCCGGGCGCAGCACTTCTTCCGCAAATTTTCGCGCCTTCATCTGCCAGGCGCGCTGCTCTTCGTTCAACGAGAAATCCATCGTCCGTATCCTCTGCTCAAGCCGCCCGGAAGCCGGCGAGTGTCTCCGCAATGCGCAGCTTAGTGTCGGCATTGCCGTCGCCAGTGCGAAGACAGATGAAAGCGTCATGGATGTATTTCTGCAGCGGCATATCGCGCATGACGCCCATGGCGCCGAACAATTCGGCGGCGTCCTTGGCGGCGCGGTACATCGCGGTCGAAACATGGACGCGCGCCATCTGCGCAAGCGGCAAATCCGGCAGGCTGCGATCGGCGACCGCATCCGGATGGTCCGAGGCGTAGGCCGCGCGCCAGACCGTGTTACGCGTTACGTCGAGACTGATGGCGATGTCGGCGAGCCGCGTCGCGGTCGCCTGATGCTCGATGATGCGCTTGCCGCCCTGTACGCGAATGCCGGAATATTCCAGCGCCGCCTCGTAAGCGGCGCGGCCGATGCCGACGTTGATCGCCAAGTCGTACAGGCGAACCGCATCGAGCAACGTGATGTCGCCTTTAAGCAGATTGTCGGCAGGAACGTGGCAGTCGGTGAAGGTCACCTCACCCGCCGTGCCGTGATGCGCACGGCCGGCCTGCGGCTGCGCGCGTACCGTCAGGCTCGGCGCGCCGGCGGGAACGACAAACAGATGCGCGCTCGATTTGCCATCCACCTCCGCCTCCGCAGAGACGATAAACAGCTTGGCGACGGGGCCATTTACGACACCGCTTTTGCTGCCGTTGATGACCCAATCGCCATTCGGCGCACGTGTCGCCTTCGTTGCGATCCGTCGTTCCTCTCGCTGCTGATGATAGCCAATCCCGATCCGCGTGTCGGTTTCCGGCTCGCGATTGGCAAAAGCGAGATGGTAACGGTCGTCAGACGTGAACGCGGTCAGGAAGCGCTCGCGCTGCGAAGGCGTCATCATCTTATCGAACAGGATGTGGCTCAGTGCCGACGTTTCCGACAACACCGCCGCGATATCTGGATCGCCGACTGCCAGTTCCTCGGCAACAATGGAGCTTGTCAAAGCGTCGGCGCCGGAGCCACCGTTTTCTTCCGACAGCGCCATGGTGCGCAGACCCATCTGAGATGCCTTATCGACAAAATCGGTCATCAGCGGCTGATCGAGGGGCTCAAGCCGCTCCGACTTGATCGCGGCAGGCCTGACTTCCTGCGTCACGAAGTCCCGGATCATGTCGCGGAATTCGAGCTGCTCGGCGCTCAGATGAAGGCTGTACATGGTCACCGTCTTCTTCAGGAGATACGAAAATTAAGCTGAGATAGCGGTGGCGATGGCATCGCCCATTTCGATCGTGCTGGCCTTGCCGCCAAGGTCGCCCGTGAGGTATTTCGCCTCGGCGACGGTCTTCTCAACCGCTTTCTGGATGAGGTCGGCCGCGGCCGACGCCTTCTCGTTCTTGTGCTTGCGGCCGAGCCATTGCAGCAGCATCTGGCCGGACATGATCATTGCATAGGGATTGGCGATGTTCTTCCCGGCGATGTCCGGCGCGGACCCATGAGTGCATTGCGCCATCGCCTGCCGCTCGCCGACACAAAGGCCGGGCGCGAGGCCAAGGCCGCCGACAAGCCCTGCGCCGATATCGCTCAGGATGTCGCCGAACTGGTTGGTCGTGACCACAACGTCGTACTGATGCGGCGCCATGGCGAGCTTCATCGACACAGTGTCGATCATGCCCTCATTGAAATTGACGTCGGGGTACTCTTTCGCGACCTTGCGGCACTCTTCCGCGAACATGCCGCAGGCCAGCCGGTACACCGGCTCCTTGTGCGCGGCGGTGACTGTCTTGCGCGGACGTGTGCGGGCGAGTTCGAAAGCCTCGCGGGCGACGCGGTTCGAGCCCTTGCGCGTGATGACGCGCATACCGATCGTAATGTCGTCATTCGGCCGGAATTCAGCCGACCCTGCGACCACCGTCTCGGAATACAGCATGCCCTCGGTCAGTTCACGCACAAAGACGATGTCGACGTCTTTGTGGATCGACTTGATGTTGGCGAAAGAGCGTGATGGCCGCAACGCCGCGAACAACTCGTACTTCTTGCGCAGTGGCGGCATCACCCACGTCGGATCGTTGCGCGGATAGGTGCCGTGACCGATGGGCCCGAAGATCCAGCCGTCGAGCTTCCACAGCGTTTCTTCCGTGATTTTCGGCAGAGTGTCGCCATGCAGTTCGTGACCACGCCGGCCG
>DASYCM010000072.1:0-4820 GCA_036500165.1 Pseudolabrys sp. | reverse complement strand
GAAGAGAAGAAGACGGTCAAGCTCGGCCGTCTGGAGGATACGGAAAAGAAAGTCGCTGCCGTCACCAAGAAAGACGACGTCGAGGAAAAGCCGGCGATCAAGAAAGCCCTTGGGCTCGACCTCGCCAACCTCTCCGACGATCTGCGCAAGAAGTACAAGATCAAGGACAAGGTGAAGGGTGTGGTCATCACCGCTGTCGATGCCAATTCGCCGGCGTCGGAGAAGCGCCTTGCGCCCGGCATGGTGATCGCCGAAGTGCAACAGCAGGCGGTCGCCAATGCTGCTGATCTGCAAAAGCGTGTCGATGCGCTCAAGAAGGAAGGCAAGAAAGCAGTGGTGCTGCTTGTCGTCTCGCCCGACGGCGATCCGAGCTTCGTTGCGTTGAGCTTGCAGTAGCGGCGCGAAAAGAAATTAAAAACTAAAATGCCCTGCTCCGGCGGGGCATTTTTTATGAGCCATCACGTTGTGGTCGAGAATTTCATCAACACGATCCCGGCGACGATAAAGGTGGCGGCCACGATGCGCGTGACGTTCGCAGGCTCGCCGAGAACATATATGCCGACTGCGAATGCACCAACGGCGCCGATGCCGGTCCACACCGTGTAGGCGGTGCCGAGTGGCAATGTCTTCATGGCGACGGCAAGCAAGGCGAAGCTCGCCAAACTCGTCAGCAGCGTGATGACCGTCGGGACCATTCGTGTGAAGCCTTCCGACTGCTTCATGAAATAAGCCCAGACGACTTCCAGCACACCCGCAATAACAAGGATAAACCAGGCCACGGCCGCTCTCCGTTAAAAGACCGGGGCGTCCCGGATTTTAAAGCCCATGATCGGGGGAGGGCGTTGCCTCGCAGACTCAATGTATTCTTGGCCGAGTCTACTTCAAGTGCTCAGCGTCTATCGCACTCAACCTGCGACGAATTCTTCGGCCTTGTAGCCCTGCACGTACAGCAGAGCCGTGAGGTCGTTGTAGTCGATGCGAGCTGCGGCGGCCTCGGCCACTTTGGGCTTGGCGTGGAAAGCTACGCCCAGGCCCGCCTCCGTGATCATGTCGAGATCGTTGGCGCCGTCGCCGGTCGCCATCGTGTCTTCGTTGCCCAATCCGAGCCGCGTACGCAGCTCAATCAACGTCGCGCGCTTGGTCTCGCGGCCAAAGATAGGCTCGTCGACTGCGCCGGCGAGTTTGTCGTCCGCGAGCGTCAGCGTGTTGGCGCGCGTCTCGTCAAAGCCGATCATTTTCGCGATACGGTCGGTGAACAAAGTGAAGCCGCCTGACACCAGTGCGGTATAGGCGCCATGCTTGCGCACGGTCTGCACCAAAGTGCGGCCGCCCGGCGTCAAGGAGATGTGCTTGGCGATCACTTCCTCAACGACCGTTACCGGCAGCCCCTTGAGCAAGGCGACGCGTTCGCGCAGAGCCGGCTCAAAGGCGATTTCGCCACGCATGGCGCGCTCTGTAATCGCCGCCACATGCTCCTTAAGACCGACAAAGGCCGCCAGTTCGTCGATGCACTCCTGGCCGATCATGGTGGAATCCATATCGGCCAGAAACAGCTTCTTGCGCCGGTTGGCGGCGGGCTGCACGACGACATCGACGGGGCCATTAACGACGCCGCGCAAATGGCTGGCCAGCACGCGTTGGTCCGCGCCCGCAGTTCCGCTAAAGGGAATGTCGGTGGCGCCGGGGCCAAGCTTTTGCGACTCGCCGGCGCCGGGGAGTTCCGCCCGGACGCGCGCCAGCATTGACGCATCAAGCGCGTTCGAAGGGCCGATCAGGGTTACGACATGAGTCATGGGATGCCAGCCGACAAGGCGGTGCTTATTGCAGGGCCGACCGCCAGCGGCAAGTCGGCGCTGGCTTTGGCGCTGGCCGAAAAGCTCGGGGGCACCGTTATCAACGCCGATTCGATGCAGGTCTATTCGCACCTGCGCATCATTACCGCGCGGCCGACGACGGACGAGGAGGCGTGTGCGCCGCACCGGCTCTACGGCACCGTCGATGAGGCGGAGAATTATTCGGTCGGGAGTTGGATCCGCGACATCGGCGCGTTGTTGGCCGAACTCGCTGCAGTGGGTCGTGTGCCGATCGTGGTCGGCGGCACTGGCCTTTATTTCAAGGCGCTGACTTCGGGGCTCGCGGCGGTGCCGCCGGTGCCCGCTGAAATCCGCGAACAGGTGCGCGCGCGGGTGCAGAACGAAGGCGTTGCGCCGCTCTACGCCGAGCTGATCGAGCGCGATCCGGTGACCGCGCATCGTTTGATGCCGCTTGATCGTGTGCGCATCTGCCGCGCGCTCGAGGTGATCCTGGCGACTGGACGCTCGTTGTCGGAGTGGCACCAGGAAGGCATGGCGCCGCTCATCGATCCGGCGCGCGCCGCCAAGATTTTTCTGACGTGCGAGCGTACCGAATTGGTGGCGCGTATCGAAAAGCGTTTCACCAAAATGCTCGAGGCCGGTGCGCTCGACGAGGTGCGTGCGCTTGCCTCACGTCATCTCGATCCGCTGCTGCCGGCGATGAAGGCGCATGGCGTGCCGTGGTTGATCCGTCACCTCAATGGCGAGATTTCTCTGGATGAAGCGGCGGAGGGCGGCGTCATGGATACGCGCCGTTACGCAAAACGGCAGGTGACCTGGTTCAAAGGTCAAATGAAGGACTGGACTGCGGTGCAGCCGGACATCGGTGTCGACGATGTCGTTGCAATGTTGCCGCGCTGAGCATGTTCAGCCGTTATAACAATCCAGATTGTTATAGTAGCGCTGTCATAATTCTATATCCGTGCGCTTTGCTTTACAAAAAATTTCATCACTAGGTTGCATTTTACTCACGCCCTCTGTGATTGGAGTGAGTGTTTCGATGGTTCCAAAATTCGGCGGCATAAAAATTGCGGCGCGCATTGCTTTGTCGTTTGCGTTGGTGATTCCGATCGCGATGTGGGCGCTGTTCGCGGAGACCAGCCGGTCGTGGCAGCTTTTCCGCACAGCCGAAATTGCTGACCAGCAGAACAAGTCAGCCAACGCGCTGATACTCGGCGTCTACGATATTTTGATCGAGCGCCAGTTCGTCAATAATGCATTGCAGGCGGCCGACCCGGCGGGCGCAACCGCGCTCAAAAACATCAAGGATAACCGCACCCCGGCGATGGCGAAAATCGACGCGGCTTTTGCCGATCTGATGAATCAGGATTTCGCCGGCAAGGAAACGCTCGTCGCCGAATTCACCGCCGCGCGCGACAAGGCCAATCAGTATCGCAGCAAAGCTGACAGCGCGATTGCACAGCCCGCGGCACAGCGCGATGCCGACACGGTGAAGAACACCTATGCCGTGATGTCGTCGTTTGTTGAGACGGCACAAAAATTGTGGAACGGCGTGCTGAGCAATACCAGCGGCCTCGATCCGGAGTTGTCGCGGCTCGCCAATATTCGCGTTCTCGCCTGGAATATGCGCGACACCGCCGGGCGCGAACGCGCGACGATTTCGCAGGCATTGTCGGCCAAGGCCGCGATCCCTCCTGAAAATCTCTCCAACATCAAAGCCATTCGTGCGCAGGTTTCGCTGATGTGGCGGCTCCTGGAAGGCAATCTTCGCATCAATGAACACGCCAGCATCGCCAAGGGCGTAGCGTCAGCGAAAGGCGGCTATTTCGCCAAGTTCCAGCCCCTCGCCGAGCAGATGCAGAAAGCGTCGGCCGCCGGCGCCAACTATCCGATGTCGGTTGGCGAATGGGCCGACACCACGACGCCTTTGCTTGCGACCATTCTGGATGTGATGAACGGCGCCAGCGAAGCGAGCGAATTGCGCACCGCCAATCTGAAAAGATCCGGTTGGCAAATGGTGGTTGTCAGCGTCAGCTTGTTGGCGGCCTGTGTCCTGTTGTTCTTCGGCGCGATTGCCTTCGCGGTCTTCACTGTTGCTCGCCCGCTGCGTGCGCTTACCAAGCCGCTCGATGAGCTGGCCAAGGGTAATTTCGCCATCGAAGTGCCCGGTCTCGAGCGCAAAGACGAGATCGGCCAAATCGCCGGTGCGGTCGACTTGATGGCAGGCAAGGTCCGCGAGGCACTCATCCAGATCAAGGTGTCCGCCCGCGAAGTCACCAATGCTTCGATGGAAATCGCCACCAGCACGACCGACCTGTCGCAGCGCACCGAAGAACAAGCCGCAAGCCTCGAGCAGACATCGGCGTCGATGGAGGAAATCTCCTCGATCGTGCGTAAGAACTCCGAGAGCGCGCACCACGCAGCGGAATCCGCGGCGCAGACACGCAGCATCGCCGACCAGAGCGGTGCGGTCGTCGCCAAAGCGATCGACGCCATGGCGCGGATCGAGACGTCGTCCCACAAGGTAGCTGAAATTATCGGCGTCATCGACGAGATCGCCCGCCAAACGAACCTGCTGGCGCTCAACGCCGCGGTGGAAGCCGCGCGCGCTGGCGAGGCGGGCCGTGGCTTTGCGGTCGTCGCTACGGAAGTCCGCAGTCTTGCCCAGCGTTCATCGCAGGCGGCCAAGGACATCACGACACTGATTACCACGTCGTCCGGCCAGGTTCAGGAGGGTGTCGATCTAGTCAACCGGGCCGGTTCGGCGCTCGGCGAGATCACCAAGTCGATCAATGTCGTGACGCAGATCATCGCCGACATTGCCTCTGCCGGCGCTGAACAGGCGAGCGGCGTCGACGAGATCAACAAAGCCATAACCCTCATGGACAATGCCACGCAGCAGAACTCGGCGCTCGTGGAAGAGAATGCTGCGACGGCAAAGTCGCTCGAATATCAAGCGCAGAGCATGGACGACCAGGTTGCCTATTTCCGCTTCGAAGCCGATCG
>DASYCM010000071.1:0-2156 GCA_036500165.1 Pseudolabrys sp. | reverse complement strand
TCAGACGGCGATCATTGTCGGCAAGCCTGATATGTCGAAGCCTGTGCTGGTGCGCCTGCATTCGGCCTGTCTCACCGGCGACGTGTTCGGCTCGCGGCGCTGCGATTGTGGCGATCAGCTCAATCTCGCGATCAAGCGCATAGATGAAATGGGCGGCGGTGTGGTGCTGTATCTGGCGCAGGAAGGCCGCGGCCTCGGCCTCGCCAACAAGATGCGCACCTATCGGATGCAGGACGAAGGCCTCGATACGGTCGACGCCAACACCACGCTCGGCTTCGACGACGATGAGCGCGATTACGGCGTCGCCGCGCGCATGTTGCAAATGCTCGATTGCAACCGCGTCATTTTGCTCACCAACAATCCACACAAGCTCGATGGCCTTGCCGGCTATGGCATCGAGATCGCCGGCCGCATGCCGATCGAGGCGCCGGTCAATGCCGACAATGTGCGCTATCTTACCGCAAAGGCGGAGCGCGCCGGCCATCGTCTCGATCGTCTTGAGGCGGCGCTGGCGGAATCGCCGGACGCCGAAGCCGCACTCCTGGCACCGTGAGCATGACAAACGCCGCTTCGGCTCGGCTGATCGGCGAGCTTACCTTTCCTGAAGTCTCCGAGCGTCTCACCGCCACGTCGATCCTGTGCCTTCCAATCGGCTCGATCGAGCAGCATGGTCCGCATCTACCGCTGAACACCGATGCCGTGCTGGCGGAGGGCATCACGCGCCTGATCGTCGCACGCTGGGGTGAAGCGTTCGACCTGTGGCAATTGCCGACGATCTCCGTCAGCCTCGCGCGCGAGCATGAATGGGCGCCGGGGACGCTGTCTCTCTCGGTCGCAGGCATGACCGCCTACCTGCACGATCTCGGCCGCACGATTTCCAAGTCGCTGCCGGCGCGCAATCTGATGATTGTCAACGGCCACGGCGGCAATCGCGGCATTCTCGAAGCGCTCGCTCTGGATTTGCGCGCCGATTGTGGGCTGAACGTCTGCATCTTTCACCCGGCGTCCCTCGCGGATACCGCCGCCGGCACTGCCGCGCCAGAAATTCACGGCGGCAAGAACGAGACCTCGATGATGCAGGCCATCGCGCCGCATCTGGTCCGCAACGAGAAGATCGCGAGCCTCAAAAATCCGCCGGACAGTGAAACCGTCCGCAAGACCATCTTGCAACGTAGCGTCACGTGGCCGTGGAGCAGCGACGAAAAAGGCCTCGCCGATACCGGGGTCATCGGCGACCCCAAAGCAGCCTCGGCCGAGTACGGACAACAGATCGTCGACCGTGCGGTCGAGACCGCGGGCGCAGTGCTCAAGCAGCTTTTGCAACGCCAGCGAGCCTGAAAAGGCCAATACCCTCATAGGCCTAGCGGGCTTCTATTCGCCGCCGAAAATGCCTATACCAATGCCTCGATTGGGCCTTTCCGGCCGGGAAACTCGGGCATGGCGCTTCCACTCATTGTCGGTATCAGCGGAGCTTCCGGCGCAATCTATGGCGTCCGGCTGATTGAGGCGTTGCGCAAGGCCAAGGTGGCGTCGCATCTGGTCATATCCAAATCGGCGGCGCTGACGCTCAAGGAAGAATGCGACCTGACGGTCAACCAGGTCCGTGACATGGCGGACGTGACCTATTCCAACGGCGATATCGGCGCGGCGATATCGAGCGGCTCGTTCAAGACGCTGGGTATGGTGATCATCCCATGCTCGATCCGCACCGTCTCCGATATCGCCTACGGCACGACCGATACACTGCTCAGCCGTGCCGCTGACGTCGTGCTGAAGGAGCGCCGCCGTCTCGTTCTGGTGGTGCGCGAGACGCCGTTGCATCTCGGCCATCTGCGTACCCTCACGGCCGCGACCGAGAGCGGTGCCATCATCATGCCGCCGGTGCCGGCCTTTTATCACAGGCCCAAGACCATCGACGACATTATCAATCAAACGGTAGGTCGTTGTCTCGATCTGTTCGATATCGACAGTGGCCTCGTCAAGCGTTGGAACCCCGACGCCCTCGAAGGGAAAGACTGAAGAATGACCGACTCGCCGCGTACCTATCCCGACCTGCACGAACATCTCGCCGAACTCGACAAGCGCGGCCTGCTGCGCACGATCGACAAGCAGATCGACAAGGACTCGGAAATGCACCCGCTGGTGCGCTGGCAGTT